>JBGOTY010000057.1:0-13385 GCA_041476745.1 Verrucomicrobiia bacterium
CACTGACCCAGCGCTTCTACCGTGCCGTGCGATTTCTGCCGACAGCCAATTCGGATTGGGACGGTGACGGAATACCGGACATTTGGGAAGCCAACCACGGTTTGAACCCGGTCGACCCGAGCGATGCAAGCCTCGACCCCGATGGGGACGGATTGACCAATTTGCAGGAGTACCAGCACGGCACCGATCCGCACAATCCGGACAGCGATAACGACTTTTGGCTGGACGGGGCGGAATTTGCAGCGGGAACGAACCCGACCAATTCGGCCAGCCATCCGGATCTCAGCTTCACGATCAATAGCGGGACGGACGTGGTCGCTAACGCGCAATTGCACATCGATTTGCCTTCGGGCGTGATTGCGGAGTATGTGGTGATCTCCGAAGACATCCGTTTCAGCAGTTGCGTCACCAACGCGTTTTCATGGGCGTTCGACTACGCGCTGACCAACGACGTGGACGGCTTGCACACGGTGTTCTTGAAGCTCTTGAAAACGGGCGGCACGACCAGTCAAATGCTTGGCGAAACCGTCGAAGTGGATCGCAACGCTCCGTCGATCTCCATCACTTCGCCGACGAATGGCACTACCGTCTCGCAACGGCACATTAATATCGTAGGCTTCGCTGCCGACGCCAGCACGACCAACGCGGCGGTGTCGGATGCCAGCCGAGCGTTGCTGGTGACGGTAAACGGCGATCTCGTCAATGACCGCGACACCAACGGCGTATGGTGGATCGGACCGGAAAACCTCGCGCCGGGCACGAACACCTTTATTGCGGTTGCGACCGATCGTGCGGGTTGGAGCGTTACTAACTCGGCTTGGTTCATCTACGATCCCACGCTGGCGACCAATGTGCCCAACTTCACGGTGGACGTGACCAATACGGTAACCGTCGGTTCCAACACGACCACCATCGCGGTCTCGGGCGCGATTGATGACGACAACGCCACGGTGCAGATTGATGTATTGGATGCTGTGGACAACTCGATTACCAACGCCACCGTCACCGGCACCGTCCGCGGCACGAATTGGTGGGCGGAAGTACCGATGGTGTCCGGCAGCAACATAGTGGTGATTAGCGCGCAGAATGCTGGCTCCCTCGCCGCCACCAATGCCTTCACAGCAATCCAGGACGCGAACACGTTCTTGCAGATTACAAATCCGTCGGCCAACAGCACGGCGAACTCTTCCAACGTCATGGTTGTCGGCTTTGCCAGCCTGAATCTCAACGGCACGATTACCATCAATGGTCAAGCTGCCTTCACCTCGACTGGCTCCGGCGGTATCACCTTCAGCAATTCCGTGCCGATCAACAGCGTGGATGCCAACATCATCGAAGTGCAGGCCACCGGCACCGATGGCAGTGCGGCGACCGCGCGGGAGATTGTCTATGGCTATGAGATTGTGGCCTACTCCGATAGCGGATATGACGACCTCGATCCTGTAGGCGGAGATCTTTGGTTCTATTACCATTACCCCGAAAAAGAAGCTTCCAGTACTACTCCAACTGCAACGACGTGGGCGGCTCCCGACGGCGTGGGACACGTCACCGTTGATTGGCGAACATTCAACATTTACGGCGCCCTCCTCGGTGAGCGGACCACATCCCCTTTTGATGGATTCTCCTGGGATCCGTCAAATTTACCGGTTCCCGATTCCGGGTCCGACCTTTATACCACGTACTCCGATCTGGGTCATCTTGATGCCGGTCGCAGCGATGGAGACTACCACAATTGCCCTTGGCAACAGGGCTGCCAGTGTTTGGACTCTCCTCCCTATTGCATCGGGCAGGACACCGGGACCTGTTGCATCAACACGACCGAGGATATTCAGGAAGATTACCTCTGGCACCACCAAGTCAGCTTTATCAAACACTGGCCCTCCACTGAAGAGCAAACCGTGATCCTGCACTTCAATGATTTTTACTATCGCCTTCCCAACTGGTGCTGCCCGAGCTACAGCGCCGATCCGAATAACGCCGTCACGTTCTGGGGACAACCTGGTTTTGTTTATTCCACGAACACCATTTATCTGAATAGCCGACCGTATGTGCTGACCAATGTCGGCTTTGTGGTCAAGATCAAGACCAACACTCGCTATACGATCCACGATACGGATTTCAAAGTGCCGAGCTTCACAGTACTCAGAACCGACCGCGCCCCGGTGGTGAATGTTCCCAACGATCAATCCGTCATCTACGAGAAGGAAACCGGCCAGTATTTCGGCTACGCCAGCTTCGCGAATGCATTTCCGGTTCACATCAAGTGGCAGGGGGCGGAGATCACGGATACCGTCAGCAATTCGGTCATCGTGGGGCAACGGGTCAGCTTGCAGGCCGTGGTCGATCCGAGCCTGCCGGCCGCGAGCACTTTCACGTGGACAGTCCGCGGCTCCGCCATCAGCAATTATGTCGTCGCCAGTGACAACTCCTCAGCTCAAGTCATACCTCTAACCCAAATGAATAATTCCACGATCAACTTCTACTGGGTTGCCGGCGCGCAGCAGATGGCCACCTGCACCGTGGTCTTGGCAAATGGAAAGACTGTCTCCGTCTATGCCGGCTTCAACGTGAAGCGACCAGTCGTAAACAGCTTCACATCCACGACTGGGCCAATAACTGTAGGCAATACTTGGAATGATCTCGAATTGTCTTGCGGCACTACAAGTACTGTAGGGATAAGTTATACGGCGCACATTACCGCACCGCCCACGGTTGGTGGCCAACTGAAGTTTACACAAGTCATCAACAGAGATTTTCAAATCACGCACACAAATAATGTTACGGACTCACTTGTAGTGCCGGCTTGGTGGCTCGACAACTTCGACCCGTACGGAGGATTGGGACACGGCCCTTACGATATTGTTCCTTGGATGCAACTCTGGATCTCCGACAACGACTCGCCCGGCACACCTACGTTGCCCGTTGGATACAAGAAGATGAATGTCATACTAGACAAATTCGCTCTCTACTTGATGTTCAGACCCTCCGGTGACTCAATTTGGGTTCCTTTATCCAAAATAAATTGGGGATGGAGTGGTATTGCTGAGAGTAGCGATGGTGGGACGAACTGGACGAAGACTTCCGGCGCCCAAGATGTAACGAATCCATCTGGATCGAGCACGACCAACTTTCCACAATGGAGTAACGTATTCATTAACAAAACATACCCGACTTGGCAGCAAGATCCGTGAACCACCTAACTTTTACCGGGAGGCGAAAGACGATGAAGAGAGCTGTTGCTAACCTAATCATCTTGATAATCATTAGCTGTGTAATGCCGAAGTGCTATGCATGGGATGATAGCAATCGAGTCGACGCTACGCAAAGCACCTTTATGGGCGCGCTGATTGTAGTCAAGCCGATGAGAGACAATTATCACTTGGGGGCCCCAATGCTGGTTTCCATCTCAATCACGAACATTAGCAAGGAAGAGATACGGTTGGTGGATACCAATCCCGAGGAGGACGACTACCATGTTTCGCTATACTCATCCGGCGGCACCCTGGTGCGAAGTTCAACTACCGAAAGTCAAGCAGACCGGTCTACGTTGGGAAACGCCAAGTCACGCTCCATTCTAACAATCGGGCCGGGGCAGTCAGTATCAAAATCGCCTGACCTGAGGAAGTCAGTTCATATAGAGACAGAGGGTATCTACTATCTAATAGTAACGCGACGCATTTTGACATGGGACTCTGGCTTCGTGGTCTCGGACAAGGTCAAGATCGAAGTCGTTAAGTGAGTGGACTCATCTGTGAAAGGGGTCGGTTCACTTTTCATGATGGCGCGGGGTAACGAACACCGCGAGATCTTCCGTGATAGCCAGAGTCGATAGCGATTCACTGAACTCGTCACTCACTCGTCAGCAACCGATACCCAATCCCCGGCTCGGTCTGGATCAACTACGGCGTGGTCACTGTCGCGGCGCGGCGGGTGCAGTTGGTCGCGGCGACGTTGAAAGCCGCAATGCGATAGACGTAGGTGGCGCCGGACGCAACGGTGCTGTCGGTGAAGTTGGTGGCGCCGTGGCCCACTTCCCCAATGACGTCAAAACTGCCGACGCTCTTGCCGTCTTTTTCAGCTCGCTCAATCAGGAAGCCCTGCTCGTTGTTTGAGCCGTCAGCCCAATTCAATTCCACGACACCCGGGTCCGCCGCCTGCGCGGACATCTTGAGGGGCGCCTTGGGCGCAGTGACGAGGTCCGGGCCGATCTGTTGGACAGCCGCCAGAAAATCGACACGTCCGTGGTTGGCCCAGCTCGGCCCCGCGTCCGGCAGTGTGGTCGGGTCATCACCAAGAGGGGTGGTGGCATTGAGGATGACACCCTCGATGCTGTTGGCGCTAATGGAACCGTCGAGCCCGAGTTCCTCGGCGCGCGCGAGGAGTAACGCGGCTTCGCCAGCAACGAGCGGCGACGAAAACGACGTGCCGTTCCCGTAAAAGTAAGTGAAATCTCCGGCCTTGCCCTCGCCCTTGGCTTCGTCGGTCTTGCTGAGAACGGCGGTGCTGACGATATCGACCGCGGGGGCCACGACGTCAACCGCCTTCGGGCCGAATTCCGAAAAACTCGCTCGCGCCCGAATGTTGGGAGAGCTGCCCCCACTCAGCACGCTGCCGCTGCCCGTGCCACCGACGGAGATGACGCCGGGATAGCAGGCGGGATAACTGCGGCGACTCGAATCGTTGTTACCGGCAGCCGCCACCAGGATGATCCCCTTCGCCGAGGCTTCCTGGACGGCGCTGGAAATAATCCGCGTCGGGACGGGACTGCCGAAGCTCATGTTGATGACATTGGCGTTGTGGTTGATGGCGTAACGGATCGCCTCGGCAATGGCCGTGGCCGGCGCGCCGCCGGTATTGGTGAACACCTTCAAAGGCATGATCTTGCTGTGCCAGCTCACGCCCACGACACCCTGGCCGTTATCGGAAACGGCTGCTGCAACGCCGGCCACGAATGTGCCGTGGAAAACGTTGCCATCGCCGTAGCCGGTGCCGAGGTCGGGCGTCGGGTCATTGTCGCCGTTGTAAAAATCCCAGCCGTGGATGTCGTCAATGTAGCCATCGCCGTCATCGTCGATGCCATTCCCATCGATCTCGCCCGGGTTCGTCCAAATGTTGGCGGCAAGATCGGGATGATTGATGGCGACCCCGGTATCGATCACCGCAATGACGATATTCGAACTGCCCGTGGTGATGCTCCAGGCGGCCTCGGCGTTGAGATTGCGGTCGGCATCGATCCCGTCGAAGTACCAGCGCTGAAGTTCCGTTGGCTGGCCGTCGAACGCGGTGTACAAGGAATCGTTGGGCATGTCATTGATGTAATGGAGAATGTTCGGCTCGGCAAAATCGATCTCCTGAAGCCCGGCCAATTGCTGCGCGGCGGCGGGGACGGACACTCCCCCGGACAAGACCACGAGATACTCGCCACGATGGGCATCCAGGGTGCGCAAGATGCGCGCGCCCAATTCATCAACAATTTCATCCTGGCGGTGATGCGAAACGCCGCCGCGAAAACGGACAATCAACTGGCCCGGCACGTAATTCGGGCGGCCCGCATCGTCGTGCGCCGGAATGTCGCGGGCGGAGGCGTAAACGACCTGCTTGTCATGGATGGAATTGCCCGGGTCGCCGCTGCCGTCGGCGATCTCCTGGCGCAGCGCGAGGGTTGAATCGCGTTCGGGAGATTTTTTGAGATCACCGAGCAGGGCATGTTCGATGCCGCCAAACGTCAACAGCGACGACCGGCCCCGTGGTCCGCTCTGTCCGAAACCGCGCGCCAGCGTCAGCACGACGAGGAGCAGCAGCACGGACGCGCCGTACACCACGACGCGGCGAATTACATGTGCGTGATAAAGTGATCCCATTGGCTTTCGAGGGTGTTGCGGTCCATTTGCAAGCGCGCTTCCAGCAACTTTTCCGGCTCGGCTTTCTCCACGGCTTGCGCGGCGCGGTAGTTGTCAATGTCGCGGTAGGACTTGACGTAATTAAAGAAACGGACGCGCCATTCGTCCTGCATCAGCATGGACACCAGCGCCCAGCTCTCCGCGTAGGCCAGTTCGATGTTCCCTTCGCCCAGCGCAAAAAAGCCGGAGGGATCGCGATGATTGAGCAGCGTTCTCAGCGGCAGTAGTTGACCGGCTTTGCGCGCGCGCGTTACGCGGTCAGCCAGTGCCGCGTGGTAGCGGCCGATCTCGGGCGTCTCACAGTATTGCGCGAGACCTTCCGTGAGCCAGGTCGGTTCCAGGCCGAAGCGTGAGTGAACGTGGTACGCATGAAAAAGCTGGTGCGCGCCTTCATGGCGGATCAGCCGCTCGTTCATCGACTTCGCCTCGGAAGTCATGTCGGATCGCAGCGCGGCCAGTTGCGGGCCCGCATTGCTCAACCGGCGGCTGCGCTCATCGAGCCGGACCTGCGCGCCCGCATAGCGGGATGTCCCCAACTGATTGAGCAACGCGAGACGGTTCTCGCCGGAAGAGAAGAAGCCCGCGCTATTGACGAAGGACGGCGCGACGCGCAACGCGTACTTGCGGAACGCCTCCTCGGAGCCGAAGAACACAACGTGGATGTTGTGCAGTTCACCATCCTGCTTGATGAGCGGAGCAAACCGCTGGTGGAGCTGCTCGCGCAGGCCGGCGAGGACCACGAGGATCTTCTGCACCTCGCCAAACGACTCGTCGGTGACGATCGTATAAGGTGGGGACTTGACGAAATGGAATTGGGGAAACTCGGCGCTGAAACGCACATCGCGCGGCGTCACCTCAAAGGAAGCCGCCGGCAGTGTTTCAACCGCGAGGATCTCCGTGCGCTGGTACGATTCGACGACGAAACCCGAGTATCCGAAACCGTCTCGAAAGCGGATCGCGGCAGGAGTTTCGGAAACGATGCGGCCCTCCAGGACGTGGCCATCCCGCAACTTCAGGCGCTGCATCGGGCGTTCGCTGGCCAATTCCGCTTCGAGTGCGGCCTTGCGGGCCAGTTCCTCTGCGCGGAGTGGCCCCACCGCATCCGTGATCGCGGCGGTAACGACCGCGCGTTGCTCGTCAACCCGTGTCGTGGTCCGAGCGGTCTCCGAATTTGTCGCCGCGGGAGGCTGGCCGCAGCCAGAAAGGAGGATCAGCGCTCCGGCCAGAAGCCGGGCGCGGCGGCGCAGCAAGCACGCTGGTTGCAAGGGAGCGCATACGACTTCGTAGCTGGGACGCATTCACCTGTTGTAATTAGCACCAAATATGCCCGTGCCCGTGTGCGCAAATCTGGGAACGGTCGCTTTTGCTGTTGACCGATGTGGCAGGCCACTTTACATTCTGTCGACGAGAAGATGCTCCGTCGTACTGGGATTAGGCGCGTACCAGCAGGAGGCACGAATGATTGATCGAAAAACAACACGAACGTCTGCATTGGCTGTCGCGTTTCTGATACCCGCCCCTCTCAGTTTTGCTCAGGCTCCGGCAACAAACACCATGCTCGATCATCTCCTGCGATCGCTATGAGGCACCCAAACCGACGCCGTAATCAGGAAGCGAATACCGACGACTCATGTTAGGTTCCGAGCGAATTTTGGCGCTGGATATTGGCGCCTCGACAGTCAAAGTTGGCGAGTTCCAGGCATCCAAAGGCCAGGGGCTGCGCCTGACGAATTTCAACTTTGCTGATCTCGGCATCGACCCCGAGCACGAGGAAAACCGCAAGGCATTGATCGTTTCCACCGTGCGCAATGTCGTCCGCGAAAAGAACATTAAGGCCACCAACGTCGTCTTCAGTGTTTCCGGGCAGTCGGTCTTTACGCGGTTTGTCAAGCTGCCACCGGTCGATGAGTCGAAGGTCACACAGATCATCCAGTACGAAGCCCAACAGAACGTACCCTTCCCAATCGACGAAGTTATTTGGGACTACCAGTTGCTCGGCAAGAACCCGCAAGGCGAACTGGAGGTCGTGCTCCTGGCGATCAAGAGTGACATCATTGAGGAGCTGACCGAAGGCGTCGAGTCGTGCGGGTTGGTTACCGAGATGGTGGACGTGGCGCCGATGGCGTTGTACAACGCCGTCCGCTATAACTATGGTGACCTGGAAGGTTGCACCATGGTCGTCGATCTCGGCGCGCGTACGACCAATCTTTTGTTCCTGGAACAGCATCGCGTCTTTTCACGCTCGATTCCCATCGCCGGCAACGCGATCACGCAAAGCATCGCGGCGGAGTTCAATATCCCGTTCCTCGAAGCCGAGCAGATGAAAAAAGCCCAGGGCTTCGTGGCGCTGGGGGGCGCCTACGAGGAGCCGGAGAGCGAAACGCAAGCACGGGTCAGCAAGATCATCCGCAACGTCATGACCCGGTTGCACGCCGAGATTGCCCGCTCGATCAATTTCTACAAGGGTCAACAGGGCGGCAGCCCGCCCGCGCGCGTCCTGCTTTCCGGCGGAAGCTCGATCATTCCCTACACGGACCGTTTCTTTAAGGAAAAAATCCAGACGGAGATCGAATACTTCAACCCTTTCCGCAACGTTGAAATCGACCCGCGCATTTCCCGCGAGGAACTCGCCCGCTCGGCCCATTTCTTCGGCGAAGTCGTCGGCCTGGGGTTGCGCAAACACACCGAATGCCCCATCGAGGTCGATCTCCTTCCCAACTCAGTACGCACCCGCCAACAGATGAGGCACAAGCGCCCCTACCTGGCCGGGGCTGGAGTCTGCGTGCTGCTCATTCCGTTGTGCTGGTTGGGTTACACCCAGAAGACGATGAACCTGACGAGGCGCCAACTGGATGTCCTGACGGACACAGTCAACAATCTCAATGACCTGAGCCAAAAACTCACCCGCGAACAGGGGCAACTCGCCGATCTGAACGGCAAGGCGGAGCAGATTGTTTCGTTGGTCCATCAACGCTCGCTCTGGCCCGAACTGCTGCAGGATCTCAACGAGCGTCTCGGCTCCAACATTTGGATCGTCTCGCTCACCCCGCAGGCCGAAACCGCTTCTAGTGGCCCGGCGGCCGCATCCGGCCCCGCGCGCGGCGGTCGCGCGCGCCCGCGCCCCGGGACCGAAGAATCCGAGGCAGAAGCCCCCGCAGCCAGCGCTCCGGCCGCCGGCTCGACCAAGACCATCGGCGAACTCCACATTGAAGGCGCGGGGATTCATTCCGCGGAGAATCCCGAGCGCGACATTCAGTTGGTTTACGATTTCGCCAAGAGCCTGAGCGAATCGACCAATTTCTATGACAAGGCCGGCGTTGTGATCGACGTGCCGCCGAACCCGATGTTGCAGGGCCAAACCTTTACGTTCACCGTACGCGCCAAACTGGCAAAACCGCTCCCGATGTGACATGAACCTCTCGTGGCTGAAAAAACATGCAATGGTCGTCGCGTTTGTCGCGGCGTTTCTGATCGTGCTCGGAGTCGTGGTCTGGCTCCAACAGCAAGCGTCGGGAAAGAAGGCGGAAATCGATACCGGCCTGCAAGAGCAGACGTCGCAACTCAACCACCTGCTCCAGACCAAGCCCGCCCCAACGCGCGAGAACATTGAGATCCTCAAGCAGGACCGGGCCCAGGTTGACCACCTCTATCAGGAGCTTCTGGCCAACGTCGCCCACAGCCGGATTCAAGCTCCGCCTGATTTGCGGCCCGTGGCCTTCCTGCAAAGAATGGCTTCCCAATTGGCCAAATTACGGCAAGCGGCCGAAGCGGCGAATGTCAAAATCGTAGATGGTTTCGCCTTCGGGTTCAGCCGCTACGCCGGGACACCGCCGACCATCCCCGCCCGCAACCTTTCTGAAGAGGACACCAAACGCGTCGTGACCTTGTTGGTGAAGCAGCTCCTCGCCATCGAGAAAATCAGCACTTTGCTTATCGAAAGCCGCGTGGATGACCTTGCCGTGATTCGCCGTTCGGAAGTCGAATCCAGTAACGGCCCCGACGCACTGGAGGTGCCGATCGTCAACGATCCCCGGGCGCTCTATCAAACGTTGCCGTTTGAGTTCCAGTTCCACTGCACCCCGGAGGCACTGCGCGATTTCCTCAACAGTCTCACGAAATCCGACTGGTTTTTTGCCGTGCGCAAGGTGCAGGTCATCGGCGAGCCACCCCCCCCTTCTGAGAAGCCAGGCGCTGCGCCACACGGCGGGGCTCCGGTGCCGGCGGTGATTTCGCCGCCAAAACGCACGCGTTTGGCCGTGACCGTGCGGGTTGATCTGATCGAATTCCCCAGCAAGCCGGCGGGCAAGGCCGAAACGGGAAAGCCGGGTGCATAATCGGCGAAGGCTGAAAGATTCGACATGGATTTCCTGAAGAAACACTACGAGAAAGTCGCCCTGGCTGCCGCGTTGATCCTCCTGATCGTCTCGGCAGTGCTTCTTGCCCTGAAAGTCAGCGCGCTCAGTACGGAACTGGATGCCGCTCCTCGTCGCGCGCCCAAGCCACAACTTACGTCACACATCCCCTTGCAGGTCTACTCCAATGCCATCCAGGCAATAGCGGATCCACCCCTGTGGTCAACGAAAGAAGATCTCGTTGCTTTCAGCGGAAAAGTCTACGTTGAGCCCAAGTTGGGCGGACCCGTTCCGGCCTCGACAAACGGTCTTCCCATTCTGCTGGCCGTCGTTCACAAACCCTTTACCCTGCTCTTCAAGACGTACTCCTACGATGCCGACAAGGGAGAGGGCTATAACTTCCAGGTCAATTTTCAGTTTCGGGCCCACTCGTTTTTTGTTCGGGCCGTGGACGACCCTATTAAAGATCGGTACGTCGCGAACGGAGAGGACACGGGTTACCGGGTCGTGAAGTTCGAGAAGAAGTCAAAGACCGTGGACGATCCGGCACTCGGCGGCAAACACGAAACCGATGTATCGGAATTGACGGTGCAGCATCCGGGGAACAAACCGAAGACCCTCGTTTTGGGACAGGCAGGCGTGGAAGAGGAGCCGGTGGCGCTTATCCGCTGCGATGTCGCCACTCCAAATCGCGAATACCGCCGCGGACAATTGATCCAGTGTACCGGCAAAACTTACAAAGTCGTTGACATCGATCTAAAGCAGATGGTAATCGTTGATTTGCAGACAGGGGAGAGCTACACCATCAAGTCTCAGCAGTAGTTTGGCTTACACAGCAATTCCAAAGTCTACTGGTTCGGCATGGTGAGCGAGGGCGTGTGCGCGACGCCTCGGGCGAGTTGAGAACGGAATGGAGAATTGTCTATGACAAGAAGAATCTTATTGGTTTTGCTCACGAGCGGCGCATACTTGATCGCGTCTAAAAACCTGCCTGCCGCAACGGCAACTTCCTCATCCGCCAGCTCCACGAGCCCGGAGCAGGCTGCCCGGCAAGAGATCGTTCGCCGCCAGGAGGCCCAGATCACCGCCCGTAAATTGATCGATGAGGGGGAGAAGCTTTACTACAAAGGCAAATATCAGGACGCCATCGCCAAGCTCGAAGAAGCCGTCAAGATCCTCCCACGTGCGAAAGCTACGGAAATCGATTACTCGCGGGCGTTACAGGGCTTGACCACGTCGTACTCACGCCTCGCCGATGCCGCTTTTCAAGCAGGCGATTACACTAAGGCCCGCCAACTGGCCCAAAAGGCGCTGGAATACGACCCCAAGAACCGCGCCGCTGAGAACGTCATTATTAAAACAAAGAAGATCGGAGCGGCGCCACCTGCTACTACGGCACAGTACCCGGCCCCTACCACCGGTTCCCCTTCCGGGCCCGCGCCTGACCAGACGCCCGAGTTCCTTGCCAGGAAAGACCAGATCAAGAAGCTTTTTCGTGAAGGCAAGATCCTGATGAACTCCGGCCAGTACGACGAGGCCGAGCGCCGCTTCCAACAGATTCTCCTGCTCGATGCCTATAATGCGGATGCCTCCACCCTGCTCCGCTCTGTCGACAAGGCGCGCAATGATATCGCTCTGGGCGCCGCTGACGAAACACGCACACGTCGTCTCCGGGATATCGCGGAGGCCTGGGTCCCGCCCCTTAGTCGTGATGTGCGGCCCCCCACATCCGACAAAGAAATCGGCGTCATTGGCCGCGAAGCGGTGCGCCAGCAGGGAATCCTGCGGAAACTGAACGAGATTATTGTCCCCGAAATCAATTACCGCGAAGCTGTGGTCAGCGACGTCATCACCTTTCTCAGCGACGAAAGCCGACGACTCGATCCCCCCGACCACATCGGTGTAAATATCGTCCTGGGCGGTGGCATCACGGCCCCCAGCGGCCCTGCCGTTCCGCCAACTGCGCCGCCCCCCGCACCCGGCGCGACACCGGAAGCCGGCGCGGCTGGTGCCGCCGGAACCGCCAATGAGGTGGAAGGCCGCAAAATCACGCTTTCCTTGCGCAACGTTCCGCTGATCGAAGCTTTGAAATATGTGACGACTCTCGCCAACTTGAAATACCGTGTCGAATCCAGCGCGGTGATCGTCCTGCCAATCGATGCGCCATCAGGCGACATGGTCACTCGCATCTATCCCGTCAATCCTGGTGCGTTTAGAGCTTCTGTGGAGGTCACGAATTACACGGCGGTCACGACGCAAACGCAGCAAACTGGTGGTGGAGGCGGTGGCGCGGCCCAGGCGTCACCGGCGATACAATCTGGCCCGGCCTCCGTTCTTCCCCAAGTCGCTATTTTAGTGTCAACGAATACGATTAAAGATATGTTCGTCGACGCCGGCGTGTTGTTCCCCACGAATTCCAGCATTTTTTACAACGCCCGCACCAGTGTCATCATCGTCCACAACACAGTTGAGAACCTTGAGGATTTCGAGCGCGTCCTGGCGACGTTCAATGCCATCCCGCCGCAAGTCGAAATCGAGGCCAAGTTTGTGGAAATTTCCCAAAACGACCTCGATGAGCTTGGCTTCGACTGGCAAGTGGGCACCAAACAGCTTGGCAGTTTCGATGCCAGCGGTGGCACCGGCCCCGAAGCCTTCCCTCCCGGAAGCGGCCCCCCCGCGAATCAATCCTTCGATGTGACGTCCGGTCTACGAGACTCCTCCGTTATCCAGGGAAATGCAGTTGACGCCCTGCTGGCAAGCGCTGGTTTCGGCACCGCTGCCTCGAGCGCATCCCAAATCGGTACCATCCGCGGCATCTTGACCAACCCGCAGTTCCAGGTCATTATCAAGGCGCTCTCCCAGAAGCAGAGTTCCGACGTCCTCTCGTCGCCAAAGGTCACCACGATCAGCGGCGCGCAAGCACAAATCCGTGTCGCGCAGGAGTTCATCTATCCCACAACGTTCAGCACCGCCACTATCCAACCGGGCTCGGTTGCCACCGGTGCCGTCACGCCACCCACTGTAGTGCCATCGACTCCGACTGCTTTCGCAACTCGACCGGTCGGCGTCGTCTTCAACGTCACCCCGTTCGTTGGAGCCGACGGTTACACGATCGGCTTGACCCTCATCCCCC
>JBGOTY010000058.1:0-13083 GCA_041476745.1 Verrucomicrobiia bacterium
ATTGAAGACATTGAGAAGTATTTTGGACTGCCGGTCCTCGGCGTTGTCGGACAGCAGGCGGGATTGCTCCACCGGGGCAGCGTTTCCATGGCCCACCTCGAGGCCTTCCGCATGTTGCGGACGAACATTGAGTTCGCCAAGCCGGATAGCGCGGTGACCTCGCTGTGCGTGCTCAGCGCAGGCGCGGGAGAAGGCAAATCCTTCACCATCGTCAACCTCGCCTTCGTCTACGCGCAACACGGCGCCCGGGTGCTCGTCGTTGACAGCGACCTGCGTCGCCCCAACGTGCATGAGGACCTGCGGATTTCCAATACCATTGGCCTGGCCGATTACCTTGGCGGCCAGAAGACCGTCGCGGAGATTATCCAGCCGACCGAGATCCCCAATGTCTCGGCCATCGCGGGGGGTAGCGGCGGCACCGCGAAGGACGCACTACCTTTATTGACATCGCGCCGAATGGCGGATTTGATCGAACAGGTGGGACGACAGTTTGATGTCGTCCTGTACGACACGCCGCCAATCCTCGGCGTCAGCGATGCCGCCATAATGGCTCGTGAAGTTGGTTTCTCCATTTTCGTGATCCAGCATCGCCGTTATCCCCGCAACATGGCGCGGCGCGCGGTGCAGGTGGTCCAGAACGCGGGCGGGAAACTCCTCGGCGTCGTTGTCAACAATGTGCAGCTAGGCCATGATGAGACCTACTACTACTATCATGACCAGGTGGAGCACTATCAACCCACGCCGCGGCGCGCGCCACAGCCCGTCGCGGCCGCCAAGCCATTGGCCAGTGATGAGATCGACTTGTCTGGAAAATACTAGGTACGGACGGCTCGTTGCCACCCCCGTTGCCGTGGAAGCATTCACCGCATCGCGGGTAAACTGACTTCATGACCTCGATCCGATTGATCAATCGCTGCGTTTCCTTCGCCTGGCTGCTCGTGACAGTGGCCGCCCTCGGCCTGCTGCCGGGATGCAGTTCCATTCACGACCTGCCTGGCGATTCGTCCCGTCCCAATCCGAACCCCGCCGCCACGACTCGCGATTCTGGTTTTTCGTCCCGTCCCAATCCGAACCCTCCCGCCGCGACCAGCGATGAGGTCGCGGGACGACTGCGCGCGGGTGATGGCCTGTCGGTCCGCATTGATACCGGCGGTGCTACGTCGACGGCTCCCCCCGCGTCGGATCTGACCGTGGACGAAGACGGCAATATCTCGCTGTCACTGGTAGGGCCGATCAAGGCTGCGGGACTCACCCCGAGCGAGCTGGCGGAACGCATCCAGGCCAACTACGTGCCGCGTTATTACGTGCGTTGCAACGCGACCGTGCTGGTGGCGCAGCGGTTCTTTTACCTTGGGGGCGAAGTGCGCAATCCGGGCCGTTTCCCCTGGACCGACGACACGACCTTGATGAAGGCCATCAACACCGCCAGCGGCTTTACGGATTACGCGAACCGTCAGAAAGTACAGTTGACCCGCGGCGGGAAGGTGGATGTTTACAACTGTGAGGATCTGCAACGAAACCCCGTCAAGGACCCGCCGATCCGACCGGGCGACACGATTACGGTTCCGCGCAGCATCTTTTAGACGATCAGCCCGGGAGTTGTTCCGCCAGCAGGAGGGGTCGCGCGATGTGTGACCAATGGTGAACCACCACTCCACCAATCGCAGAATCCGCAGCGTCTGGACGGGCCCGCAGTCCCCCGTCGGACACGTCTGCCAGACCGCTGTTGTCGCCCTCTGCGCCTTGATCCTGGGGTTTGCTCCCCTGGCGTTTGGCGCGGTGCGGTTTTGGGCCTTGGGGCCGATCCTGATTGTCATCGGGCTGGCAGGTGTGCTGTGGATTGTCCGTATTCTCTCGACCCGGGAGATGCCGGTGGTCTTCTCAACGCCTGGCCCACCGATCATCGCCCTCGCCGCGTACGGTGTCATCCGCTATGGCTTGAGCGAGATCGAGCCGATCGCCTGCGGGGCCATGATGCAGACACTCGGTGCGGCGCTTTTCTTTTTTCTCATCCTTAACAACTTGCGCCACCGCTGGCACGTTACCGTGGCTGCCTGGACGCTGGTCGGCACGGGGACGCTCGTGGCCCTGTACGCGCTGTGGCAGGTGCTGCTGGACGGAACCTGGGTGTGGGCCTTTCCGCAGTATGATCAGTATCTCGGTAGCGCCAGCGGCACGTTCGTGAGTCCCTACCACTGCGCCGCGTACCTGCAAATGGTGTTCCCGATCGCGGCCGCCAACTTTCTGTTTTCCCGGCGGAGCTTTGAACAGAAAGTTGTGATGGGGATCGCCTGTCTGTTGGTCGCCGCGGCGCTATTGCTTACGGCGGCGCCGAACGGTTGGCTGGGCTGGCTGGCCAGCATCATCATCCTGCTCGTGTACATCATCAAACGCGGCGGCAAGAAGTCGCGCTGGCTCATGGTCGGGGTGGGGCTATTGGGGCTGCTGCTCATCGCGGCACTCATCGGGCTGTTGGCGCGAAGCGATACGGGACGCGATTTCATCTCCGCAGCGGGGCAATCTCGGGCGATTTTGTGGCGGAGTGCCTGGGAGATCGCGCGCGGTAACGTCTTGCTCGGGGCGGGGCCCGGCATGTTCCGCTGGTTGTATCCCGCGCAGCGCACGCTACAGGGATTGCTCGACTCCGCCCAGAATGAATATCTGAATGTGTTCACGGAATACGGCGTGATTGGGTTCGCGCTGACGCTCTGGGTGCTGGCGGCGTTTGTGATGGGCGCCACCCAAATCCTGTCCGTGCGGGCCACCCGGTACTCCGCCTCCACGTTGTCAAACCGCTACGCCTTCACGGTCGGCGGACTCGCCGCCGTTGCGGCACTGGCCGTCGGGTCGGTTTTCGATTCCAGCTTGCATGTGCCGGCGAACCTGTTCACCGTGGTCGCCATCATGGCGACCACGCTCACGTGCGGTGTCCACCCGAGTGGCAAGGTGGTTGACGATGAGGAGTTGCCGGGCCGTTATACGCCCCGCTCGCTGAAGGGAATGAACAAGCTGGCGCTGGTCGCGGCGCTGACGGGTGTCATCCTGCTGCTGGCATCGCGGTTGAGTAAGAGCTATCCGTCGGATGTTTGTTTGCGGCTGGCGGAACGCGATCGGAACCGCTGCGATTGGCAGTCCGCGGAAGAACACTACCGGCAGGCCTGGAGTTTTGACCGCCGCAACTTCGATGTCACCCGCGCCCTCGGCGACTTCTTCAGCGCCCGCGCCACATGGGACATCGCGCGGCGCGATCCGCTCCTGGACGAGGCGCTCACGTGGTACGACCGCACACTTACCGACAATCCGCACGACGCAGATGTGTTCGTTAAAATGGGTCGCGCCTACGACGCGCTCGGCAAACGCGAACTCGCCAGCGAGCGCTACCAGCGCGCCATCCTGGCCGATCCGCAAAACGCCACCTATCACGCCCAGCTCGCCTTGCACTATCAACGCTGGGGCGAAATGGACGACGCCGTCGCCAGCTTCGCGCGGGCGTATGAACTGAGTGGGGACGACCCACTGCCGGAAATTGAGTTGCGGCAGCTTGGCAAGCTGGATTCATGAGTCTCTCGGCCAGCGCTTTGCGCCGTCTTGTGGAGGTGGTTGGCCCCGCCAACGTCCAGCATTCGCCGGAAGAGCGGATTGCGTACAGCTACGACGCGACACCCATGCTGGCGCGCCTGCCGGACGCCATTATCTTCGTCGAGTCCGCGCCGCAGATCTCTGACGTGTTGAAACTGGCGAATGCCGAAGGTTTCAAAGTCGTCCCGCGCGGGAGCGGCACGAATCTCTGTGGCGGGACGATTCCCATGGAGAACTGCGTCGTGCTCGTCACGGTGAAGATGGACAAGATCCTGGAGATCGACCCACGCAATCTCACCGCCCTCGTCGAGCCCGGCGTCCTGACCGCGCGCATTGACGAAGCCGCGGACGCACACGGGCTGTTTTATCCGCCCGACCCCGGCTCGATCAAGATTTCGACCATCGGCGGCAACGTCGCTGAAAACTCCGGCGGGTTGCGCGGGCTTAAATACGGTGTCACGCGCGATTACGTCCTCGGCTTGGAGGTCGTCCTGCCGACCGGTGAACTGCTGCGGTGCGGCACGAAATGTGTCAAGGACGTCGCGGGTTATTCCCTCAAGGACCTCTTCATCGGCAGCGAAGGCACCCTTGGGGTTGTCACGCAGGTTCTATTAAAGCTCTTGCCGCGTCCCGCCGCGCGCCGGACGATGCTCGCCACGTTCGAGGCGATGACCGACGCTGCCGAGACTGTCTCCGACATCATCGCCCAGAAGATCATCCCCTGCACGCTGGAGTTTCTCGACAAGACCACCATCGCCTGCGTCGAAGACTACGCGAAGATCGGTTTGCCGCTCGACGCCGAAGCGATCCTGTTGATGGAAATCGACGGTCACCCGGTCGTCGTCGAGGAGGAATCGGCGCGGATGATCGAACTGGCGCGCGGCCACCACGCCCGCGAGGTGCGCATCGCGAAGGACGCGGCCGAAGCCGAGAAACTCACCTCGGCCCGGCGGGCCGCGTTCAGTGCGCTGGCACGCGTGTCACCGACGACGATTCTGGAAGATGCCACGGTCCCGCGCAGCGAGTTGGCCGCCATGATCGCGTTTATCCAACAGACCGCCGCGAAATACCAACTGCGGATCGGCATCTTCGGTCACTTCGGCGACGGCAATCTGCATCCCACATTTCTCTGCGACGAGCGCAACCCGGAAGAAATCCAGCGCGTCCACGCCGCCTTTCGTGAGATTTTTGAAAAAGCCATCGCCCTCGGCGGTACCATTACCGGCGAACACGGTGTCGGCCTGGCAAAGAAGGAATTCCTCGAAAAGCTCGCTGGTAAGGCCGGTATGGATGTGATGCGCGCACTCAAACGCACGCTCGACCCCAACAATGTCCTCAACCCCGGCAAAATCTTCGACTGAGCCGAGGCTGCTCCAGCAGCTCGACTACTCCGTCCTGCAGCAATGTATCCATTGCGGGATGTGTTTGCCGACGTGTCCCACCTACGAGGCGACGAAGCACGAGACCAGCAGCCCGCGCGGGCGTATCGCGTTGATGCGGGCGGTGGCGGACGGCCGGCTCGCGCCGAATTCCCCGCAGTTTGCCGACGAGATGTATTTCTGTCTTGGTTGCCTGGCCTGCGAAACCGTTTGTCCCGCGGGCGTGAACTACGCGGAGATGATTGAGTACGCCCGCGCGGAAGTGGAATCCGGCGGAGCAAAGGCCGGCGCGCAACGAAATTTCGTCAGAGCATTCGCGCTGCGCTGGCTTTTCGCCAAGCCCCATCGGCTGCGCTGGATCGCCAGGCTTCTGCGTGTCGATGAAGCCGTGGGTTTTTCACGGGCGCTCGTGTGGCTTCTTCCGCGGCGCCTGCGGGAACTGCGCGCGCAGCAGCCGAAGATTTGCGACAAGTTCTCCTTCGATTTGATCCGGGAGACCGAATCACCCACCCAACAGGGAAAGAAATATCGTGTGGGTTTGCTGGTGGGCTGCGTGCAGGATGTCGCGTACTCGGACGTGAATCGCGACACGGTGGATGTGTTGCTGGCGAACGGCTGCGAAGTCTACACGCCGCACAACCAATCTTGCTGTGGTTCCTTGATGGGGCATAACGGGGAACTCGACCTGGCAAGAAAACTGGCGCGGCAAAACCTCGACGCCTTCCCGTTGGAAAAACTCGACGCAATCATCGTCAACAGCGCTGGCTGCGGTTCCTTTATGAAACGTTACCGGCACTTACTGCCGGATGATCCGCGCGCCAAGCTCTGGGACGAGAAAGTCCAAGACATCCACGAATGGCTGGTGAAGATTGGCATCCAAACACCGTGCGGGGGCACGCGAACCACGACGGCGCGCGTCACGTACCACGAAGCGTGTCATCTCGTGCATGGGCAGAAGATCTCGCAACAGCCACGCGAACTGCTGCGCGCGATTCCGGGTATTGAACTGGTCGAGTTCTCCGAAGCCACGTGGTGTTGCGGGTCGGCGGGCATTTACAACATCACCCAGCCCGAAATGAGCCGGGCGCTGCTGGAACGGAAAATAAAACACATTGCCGCGACCGGCGCGCTAATCGTAGCGACTGGAAATCCCGGTTGCATCGGGCAGATTCGTTACGGCGCGCAAAAGTCCGGCCTAGAGATCAAGGTCGTGCATCCCATCACACTTCTGGCGCGTGCCTATCGCGGGGAATTGTAGGCGAAATTTGGCGGAGGGGGTGGGATTCGAACCCACGAATGCCTTGCGGCATTACTGGTTTTCGAGACCAGCCCGTTCAACCACTCTGGCACCCCTCCGTGAAACACTTGCAGAAATATGGCTTGATCAACTTGGCAAGATACGGAAGTCCAAAGCCAAATTGCACCCGATGCACAAGCTGACATATAGCAGCGGCAGGGTCGGCTGGCAAGTAGCCTGTATGGTCAACGGCCAGGGCATCCGCGAAGCGTTTCCGACTAAGGAAGAGGCTGAAACGCAGGCGGCTCAAATCCGTTTGATGGTCGAGAACGAAGGCGCTGCTGCTTTCACATTGCCCAGCGACATCCGCGCCATCGCTGCCAAGTGCATCGAGAAGTTGGCCCATTTCGGTGCGACGTTGGACGAGTCAGTGGATCACTACATAGAACACGTCTTGAAGTACCGCAATGCTCCGACCGTGTCAGAGATCATCGAACGCGAGGCAATGTGGCGTTGTCTCCGCAGAGAGTTGAGTTGCACCAATGAATTGGCGGTTCGGCCTGTCTTGGTGCTTGACCCCTCATCCGCAGGTGATCTGTGCAAGTGGCAACGACTGTCTGAAGTTGCGTTGCGATCTGGGCAGGTGTCTGACAACGCGCAGCCGTTCTGGTAGACTAGAGCGCTGAGTTTCTTTTTTGCGTACATCACGGCCAACTCCTTCATCTGCGCGTCCATCGCTTGCAGTTGAACATGCAGCAGCGCCGATTCCGGATTGGTTTGTTTGCGGACGAGTTCGTTGTGCCGGTAGAAACACGATACAAAGCGCATCCACTCAGCCTTTTGCACCATGAACAGTTTGGCGTCGTGCGGCAGATGACGATGGACGCATTGATAGTCTATCTTTCCTGGCCTACCACCGCGTTTCTCTTGAGGCAGCACACCTTCGACGGGAGAAGTATTACCGCGTGGGCCTTGCCGAGGGCATGGCGATTTTTAAAGTCCTGTCCTGCCTAGGTTTGGTTTGGCTGGTCGTGTGGTCCACTCGTCACTTGTTTGGATTGTAGTCTGACCAAGAATTCCGCTACCGCCAGATTCTTGCTCGCGTGCCGGGGTTTTGTAAGGAAACGGCCTTTGTCAGAGGAACCCAAAGATCGGCATTGCAGTTCGGGCAGTTGACCTTTAACCCAGCGCCAGCGTTATCAATGTTCAAATTCCCGCCGCACTACGGACAGTTCAAATCGATATTAGCCATCGTTGGCTCTCCAAGATCGTTGAAGTGGTCTTCAAGAGGCTACACGACATGACGTCGTCACATTGCTGGTGGGCGCGTGGGGACAGTTCGTTGATGTTGTGCAACATCTTGTGGCCAGCCGACCACCCCCAGTACACTGCTGATGGCGACGGTGAGGATAATGAGGTTTTCTTTCATGCGTTTCCTTGGTTGTTGGCTGGCGGAACAGCCTATTTTCCCGACGACGGTCGTTGTTCGTCACCTTTGTTTTCGTTGTGCGATCCACCGTTGTCGTTTTCGCCCTGTTTTTCCTTGGCGGGGCGTTCCGGTTCTTGTTTGGACTCATGCTTGGAGGGTTGTTCCGCCTGTGGCGGGGCCTCACGCTTGGCGGGCCGTTCTGTCTCAGGTTTTGCCTCGCGCTTCGTGGGCTGCTCTCTCTCTGGCTTGGAGGGAACGGGCTTCTCCTTGTACGCAGGCTTGAGCGGTTCCGATTGACGATTGTCTCTGTTCACTTTCGGCTCGGGTGTGGATGCTTCGGGCTTGGACCTGACCTTGGGGTCTGGTTGTGGGGTTTTATGCGGACTGGGCGGAGCCTGCCCTTTTCCAAGCTGGTCGGATGACTTCGCCACAATTGGAGATTTGGGAAGTTTCGCTGTGGACGGCTCGGTTTGCGTGCCAGGCCTTGGGTTTGATGTCTCGACGGGATTGGCCTCAAGCGAGCGCCGCTCATCACGGGATTTCCGGACTTCCTGCTCTCGTTGGACAAGCTGTTGTTTCTCTTCCTTGGCCACCGGCTGGAATCGCATGGGACCATCTTTTCTCTTGGACAGTTGGTCGAATGACGTGGCAATCCCGAGGCTCTTATCTTTGGATTTCACGCTCGCGCTGATACTTCTCTGGGCTGCCCATGTGCGCGGCGGTCGCGCGTCATCATGATCGCGGCGATACTGGTACGTTGTTTCAACGTGGTGCTCCCACTCATGGTCCTGGCGATGCTCCCAGCGTTCATGCGCAAAGATCGGATCATAGCCGTAACGTCGGGATTCGAAGGAGAACGACGCGTAGAACCCACTGCTGTAGTAGCTGGCGGCATAGTAGTCGCCAAAGTAGTAGTGGTGATAGCGTGGTCGGAGGAAAAGATGGTCAGAGAACACACCGACATCGATCACGATCGTTGGCGAGTAGCGATAGCCGCGCCGTGCATACACACCGGATTCGAAATATACCGGCGCAAATAGAACACCGCGACGCCCAACAGAGTAATCCCAGTAGCCATCGACGAAGACGTAGCCACGAGGTGTCCACGCGTAGTAGGCGGGGCTCCAGTCCCAATCGGATCGGCCTTCCACCCAGTAACCAGGGCGCCAGGCGTATCGGCCTTCGTACCAGACCCAGCAGCCAGGTGTCCAACCATAGT
This sequence comes from Verrucomicrobiia bacterium, assembly GCA_041476745.1. GTDB lineage: Bacteria > Verrucomicrobiota > Verrucomicrobiia > Palsa-1439 > Palsa-1439 > Palsa-1439. The sequence goes on from JBGOTY010000058.1 coordinate 8,844, forward strand.
CGGCCGAAGGCGCTTCAATGTTGGGACCCACCTCGACCGTCGCGGGTGGCGCGGGCAAGTAGGTAGTCTCACTCACCGTGGCGTCAGCCCAATATCCGGAAGTCCACTGAAAACCTTGGGCGGATTTCCCCCAATAGCCGGCCACCCATTGGCGGCCTGGCGGCAGGGCGCGCCACACGCCACTGACCCAAAGATAGTCGTTCCGCTCGTCATCCCAGGCCCAGTAGCCGGGAATCCACGTGATGTTGGCCCCCTCGGGTTTCTCGTCCGGCGGCACTTCCTCGATAGCCTCTGGCGGCGCTTTGGGCACCACCACACCCGGTTCGGGATTGGACGTGATGATTCCCGCAAACGCCTCATGAACGGGCCCGCGTGTGAGCACTTGAGCCCCCTGCTCATCACCCGTGTCGGACGGATCGGCGCGGCAAATGGCGCTGTCCAGGACGAAGCACATTCCGAAAACAGCCAGTGCGGTGGCCAGGCACCGCAGGGGAGCCCGGCCCATGTTCAGGTTCTTGTTTCTGTTGGAAAAAGAGTCAGGAGTTTTCACGACACGAAAATACGCCGGGAAACGGTGGGCTGCGATAGGGTGTTCACCCCATATGAAAGGGATGGCTCTTCGCGTAGCTTATCGCCAGTGATAGAGAAAGGAACAACAGTATGGGACTGATTCTATTGATCGTGGTCATTCTTTTCCTCGTGGGTGCGCTGCCCACGTGGCCCCACAGCAAAAACTGGAGTTACTATCCGAGCGGCGGGCTTGGACTGGTAGTCGTGATTCTGTTGGTATTACTTCTAGCGGGTCGGATTTGAGTGGCAAACGCGGCGAAGAAAGTCGGCGTGCACAAGACCCAGGCTAGACTGAGGCATTCATGAAACGACGGATCTGGGTCTGTGGAACGCTGGTCGTGTGTGCGCTGGCGGTGACGGGCTGTGCGACGGTCCAGAAAGTTCTCCCGATCACGGCCTGGCGTCAGGCCCGTGTGCGCAATGAAGGCTACAGCCTCCTGTATCAACTGATGAGCCAAGACAGCGATGTCGCCAAAATCCTCATCATCAAACACGCCGACCCAGTGGTCGCTGACGTCATCAAAGAGATCGCGAGCACCTGCGACCAGGCCAGGAAAGAACTGGACTTGTTTCATGAAAAAGACCGTCACCTCAGCTTTGAGATGGCCAACCTGCCCCAGATCGAAGAGCAGACGCGCAGCGCAATCGAATCAACCGTGACCAAACAGCTTCTCACGTCCAGCGGCAAAACGTTTGAACACCGATTACTCTTCACCCAGGCCGAGTCCATGAACTACGCCGCCCATCTGGCGAAGGTATTGCACGAACAGGAAGACAACGCGAAGCGTAAGAGTTTTCTGGCGACGCTCTCGGAGCGATGCACCACTCTTCATGACAAAGTGGTTGATCTTCTGAAATAGCAATTGACCATTGCGCGACCATACCCTCCGCTCACCGGATAGGGTGTTTACCCCATTGTGGTTGTTACAGAACAAGGCCTATGTTACCCCAACATCGCAGATATGGTCTTCACTTGGGTTTGGCTGGCCGTATGCGGCGATGCCGAAGTGTAACGAAACAGTAGCCAAGCCACGGCTGAGGTAAGTGTATGGAAACGAACGTTAGGAAACAAGCGCCACGTGTGTATTATCTTGGGCTTGTCGTCGTATTTGCAGTGCTGATCCTATGGGCTTTCCTGAGAATAGCCGGGTAGTCCTGACAGGTCAGCACCACGAGACAGCGACCGACGACTCTTGGAACAGGTACACATGAGCCTGGGCAGTGGTCGGCCAATCTCCGCGCCGAATAACGCTAGCTCGACAACAAGCTGCGGGCTTGTCGAAATAAACTGAATCATCCAGCGGTTGCCATTTCCTGGTCTTGCTGGGAATCGCTGCAGGCCAACGGCAGGAACGCCGCACCGGTGGTCAGGACCTGAATCGCGCGGTCGTCGTCTGATGTTCTGAAAACCAGATAATGCCGGTCACGTTCCCTGTGGGAAGTATAAGAATAGAGGACTTCAATTCCCGCATTGGCGAGCTCGACGCCGATGGGATCTACCCAGCCCGAGCGATTGATTGGGCCTATCAAGACGACGGGGTTGACCTGACATTGGAACCCGGCGGCCTGAAGGACCTGCGTGGTTTTGGCCGCATTCGTCGTCACCAACAGCAGTACGACGCCGTCACGGTTACAGTACGTACGCATTGTGAACACTTCGATATCGGGGTACCACGCGATCACTTCCGTTGCGCTGGCTTCCGGTGGCTCATGGCCGATTACTACAGAAATCTCGGTTTCTCGACGGGCAATGGACACATCATCCTCCTTGTTGATTTCAAAAGTTCCTTGTTGAACAGCTCGATAATAAGTTTGCGGTTGTGCCGGCGCTATGGGGTGTTTGCCCCATCGGGGATTCTGAATCCCGGCGATCTCTGGGTGCGGCGCCGGCGCGAGTCAGATCCCTGTGCGTTGCGACGAAAACGAAAAAGGGGCCGGTCCGCTTTCGGACTGACCCCTTTTTCTTCTTACTCGCGCGCCGGCGCAAGTGTTGTGAGGTTTCGGCGTGGGGAACGCCTTTTTGTGGGGCGACGGCGGCGCGCGCAAATTCCCGGGTGGTTACGCCGCCTTCAGGTGTCTGGCCCGCTCTTCGCGCATCGCGTCCTTGCCGGCTTCGACGGCAGCAGCCAGTTCCGCTTTCTTGCCTTGGATGAAATCCTTGGCATTATCAAGAGCATCTGACGCCTGGCCCTTGAGGTCGCGGCCTTTCTTGGCGAGCAGTTCCCGCGTCTCTTTGCCCGAACGCGGCGCGTACAGCAGGGCGGCCCCCATCCCGACGAGTGCGCCGATGGCAAACGCGGCGAGATAGCCGCCCACGCGAGTTGATTCATTGTTGTCTGACATGGTGTTCCTCCGCTTTCTGTGGTTGGTGATGGTTTCGATTCAAGAACGTCTCAAAGACCTTCGCGACCCCTGCGAAGAATTGTGCGTTGCGCACTCCCGTCAAGATGGATGGCGCCAGAACCGAGCCGACTTCCCCGACAACGCGATCCACTTGATCCGTCCCGCCGCGCACGGTTTGGATCACGCGCTCGACGTTGTCACATTGCTGGTTGGCGCGTGGGGACAGTTCGTTGACGTTGTGCAACATCTTGTGGCTGTCCTGAACCAGCAGCGAAACTTCGGCCTTGAGTTCTGCCAGCGTCTGCGTCATCGGCGCCACGTGCTTACGGAGTTGGAGGCCAGTATGCAGAATGCAACGGAGATCACGACCACGACCGATGCGAGGAATAGGACGATCCGTAGTGGCATTGACATTCAGTTCACTCAGCTTGCCGGGTTGTTGTTCACGACCTCAGAGTAGACAGGTGAGACCGTCGCTAGCTATGGGGTGTTTACCCCAGGTGAGACTTGGGGATCCAATTCTAACAAGATTACGTCGGAGTGGCGGCGGGTTCAGCAATTAGCGGATGGTTAACTGGACGCTGCTCTCGATGATTCCCGCACCGATGGCATAGCGGGTGAGACCGGAGATTTCGTGGATGTTGAGTTTCGCCATGAGATTCTGCCGGTGTTTTTCGACCGTTTTAATGCTGATGCCGAGTTCCGCCGCGGTCTCTTTGTTGGCCTTGCCTTCGGCGATCAGTTGGAGCACCTCCAACTCACGCGAACTCAGGCGGGCAACTTTCTTCCGCACGGCTCCCCCTCTCGCAGACACCTTCTGATCGTGCAGCCGCTTGGAAACGTAGGTGCTGAAAAAGGTGTTTCCCTTCTGAACCTCCCGAATCGCCATGGACAGATTGTGGGAGGAGGTTTGTTTGAGCAGAAAACCCACCGCGCCGATCGCGATCGCCTGGTCGACGTAGGCGTCATCGCTGTGCGCGGAGAGCATGATCACCTTGGTGTCCGGAAAGGCCTTGCGGATCTGCCGCGTGGCTTCCAAGCCGTTGAGTAGCGGCATCGCGATGTCCATCACGACCACGGCCGGACGGAGCTTCCTGGTCAATTCCACCGCCTGGCGACCGGTTTGCGCTTCGCCGACCACCTCGAGATCGTCTTCGGCCTCCAACAACTTCCGAAACCCTTCGCGAACGACCATGTGATCTTCAGCCAATAGGACGGTGATGCGTTTCATAAGTCAGTTCAGTTGGCCGCCAGGGTACCTGGCGGCAGGGGAATGAGCACCTCGATCTCCGTGCCGGCGCCGCGAACGGATTTGATCTTGAACGCG
>JBGOTY010000059.1:0-13080 GCA_041476745.1 Verrucomicrobiia bacterium
CGAAACCAGCTCTTCCGGAAGTGACGGTGCCCAAACCGGCGCAGATTGAAATCCCATCTGCGACCGCTGTTCCATCCGGGCCGGTGCGGCCGGTCTTGCGTCCGCTGCCCGTGATGCCTCCGACCTCGCAGGGTTTGCTATCGAAGTCGATGCAGTCTGGCCCGGCCGGTTCGGAGGGCAAGCTGGCTTCGATCACGGCCCCGCCGGCACCGGGTTCGCTCACGAACGCGGCAACTCCCGGTGTTGGGGCCGCATCTCTTACGAATTCACCAGCCAATCAATCAAACATCTGGCAGAAAAGCACCCCGTCGTTGAACGGCGTCGACTACCACTGGTAGATCAGACGGTCTGGGACACTGGCGGTTCAGCAAAAATGCGGTAAATTGTGTCGGTAGGAACCATGAGAATACTGGGTCTGAGAAAGACTTGCTGGTGGGCAGTTGCGGGCGCTTGCGCCTTGCTGGCGCTTGGCTGCGCTACGGTTGCGAAGACCCTGGTGATGAAGAATCCCAAGGTGGAAAAGATTCTCACCGATCCGCCGTTGGATCGTGCGGTCACCCACACGGGACACCTCGAATACGTCGGGGATGACGACAATCGCATTACCGTGTTGTACGTGACCGGCACGCCTTACGAGATGGGGTACGAACACGGCTTGCTGCTGGCGGCACAAGTGCGTGAAACGATCAAGGACGTGCAGGCGGGCGCGGACAAGCTGCTGCCGAAGATCCTGCGCAACTCGAAGATGATCTCCGTCCGCGATGAGGAACAGATTGTTAACGAATTCCTCGACCGCGCCTGGAAGATGCTGGCGCGCTATGCGCCGAAGGATGACCTCGAGGAGATGGAGGGCCTGGCGGCGGGAAGCGGCATTCCGCTCGATGTTATCCATCGGATGCATGCGCTTCCCGATGTTGGCGAAACGAGTTGCAGCGGCCTCGTGGCCAAAGGCAGCGCGACGAAAGACGGGCATGTTTATCAACTGCGCATCCTCGATTACGGCGCGAATTTCAATCTCCAGCGCCGCCCGCTGATCACGGTCTATCGCCCGACAACCGAGAACGCGAACGCGTACGTCACGATCGGCTGGGTCGGTTTCGTCGGCGCGGTATCTGGCATGAATGCGAAGGGTGTCGCGCTCAGTGAGATGGGTTTCGGCAATCCCCCGGGGGAAACGCTCGCGGGCACGCCGATGCCGTTTTTGTTGAAGAATGTGCTGCGCTATGCGGACACTGCCGAAGATGGCGCCGCGATCATTCGCGCCGCGCGACGGACAAACTCCTACGTGTATTTCCTCGGTGACAAGCACAACGACCCGGTGGGCATGGTGACATCGGCCCAGCGGTGTCTCGCCTACCACGCGAACGAACGGGAGGAGTTGGAGGTCGATGGCCATACCATGCCGCAGTTCTGCGACGTTGTGTACGGCGGGCACTACGAGGACAAACAGGAGACGCTCGTCCGCGACATGCAGGGGAAGATTGATGTCAGCGCGATTCAGGGATTGGCGAAGCAAATCGCGATGAAGTCCAACCTGCAAACCGTGATTTACGATCTGACTGCCGACAGGATTTGGGTGGCGAACCGCAAAGAGAATGTGCGCGCGTCCGATCGTCCGTACGTCGAGTTTTCGCTGGCTGATGGTTGGGGTAAGGCGGCGGCGTTTGCGGCAACGAACGCGGTACCAGAAACTGCCAGGGCGAATTGACTTGGCGATGAAGTTTCTCGCACTAGCCATCGCCGCTACGAGCTTGCGCTTCGCATCCCCGGCGTTTGCCCAACAGCGCGACCCACGAGAGGTTGTCCCGCCCGAGCCGCAAAAGCCGGCTGTCTCACCCACGCTGACGGTCGCCACACCTTCCGCCGTGCAGACCCCGTCGGCAAACCCGATTGCGGTGACGCCACAAGCGTTGTCAGCGCCTCAGCCGAGCAAGCCCGGCGTCTCGCAGCCCGCGCCGGTCGAAACCAATACTGTCCAAACGCCCGGACTCAGTCTGCCTTTGCCCATCGGTTCGATCCAATCTTCGCCATGGGACAAGTCGAACGCGATACCCGCTTCCGCGTGGGTGGCAACCACGAACGCCCTCGCTCCGGCCTCAAAACCCACATCCAATCCGTGGCAGTCATCGTCCCCGCCATCCCAAAATTGGAACCCGGCTCCTCCGCTCGGATCCTCCGGCACGAAAACCGAGTGGAAGTAGCGGGTCCACGAATTGCACGAAATAGACACGAAGAACACGAAGTGCGGTGATGGCTAAGAATATGCGAGGGTGCGGGGCTGACCGCTTTCCCTTTTCCCCGATTGGATGTCAAAAGTCAATGACTGACCCCTAAACTGACTGACCCCTAAACTGACCCCCTAAACGATAAAGGTATCGCGCCGGTTGTGTCGATGGGTCGAATTCGGGCCGATGGGAAAGCCGCACGAGGCGGCGGGATACTCCGAAAGTTTGTCAAACTTTCGGAGCTTCCCGCCCTATCTTCAACAACGTAGTCTATGCCCTCTCGTTTTAGAACGTAATGTTCCAAGTGCCGAACGACTTGAACGCGTTGCCGCCGACCAGCCGATCCACCGTTACGTCGATCGTCTTCTTCGGGCCCGCGCCGGGGCTGGTGCCGAGGACGAAGCCGTCGAGCAGGTACAAGCTGACCGGTGTTGCGTCGATGGTCGCGTCGAAGCGGCTGTTGGCCACGGCATCGTTGAACCACAACCGCGCCGTGCCGTTGCGATGGCCGGTGACGCCGACGGCGATGCGCACGGACAAACGGATGCCGAGTTCGTCACCGTGGCAAATCGCGACTGCGTCGACCAAGCTCTGGTTGATCGTGCGCAACACGGCGTTGTTGAAACCGCTGCTGCCGCCCGGCACGTTGTTGAGTTGATTGGAGCTGACGACGGTGCCATTCACCAGCACCTCGGCCAGCAGGTCAAATTTGGTACCGACATCGTCGCTGTTCTTCAGCCCAAGCCACGTCCTGGCCGGACCCAACGCAGCCAAGGTTGACCGCGGCAGCACGGGGCCATCGGTCGTTCCTATGAAGTCGCGGTCGTCGGCTGGTTGGACGGGGCACGGTCCGGTGACGCTCACGTCAGTCGAGAAGCCGTCCGTGGCGACGTCCACCAAGCCGTTTGTGGCCGGCGTCGCCGTAAAGACTTTGAAGCCGAAGACGTGGAGCGTGACCGGCCAGTTCCCGGTGCCTGGTCCAAAGTGGGTCCAACGAACTTCCGTGCCGCCGTTGAGGACCTCCGCCGTCCAGGCGAGATTCACGGAGTTGAAGAAAGCGATGGTGCTCGGGTCGGAGGTCGCGCTTGCGATGTCAGTCGAGGTCGGCGCGGTCGCGGAGGTCACGCCGGCAAGTCCCGTGAGGGTGATCGTCGCGACATTTCCGGGTGGAGGACAGACCGCGTAGTTGTCCTCGGGGTCGTAGGTCAGCGTGTAGGTCCACTCGGTCGGCCCCGTCTGCGCCCCGGCGAAGGACGCCGCTTCCACCCGCGAGGTGGCGAGGGCGAGCAGCGCGAGAGCGAGCGACCCCCGCAATACTAATAGGAGCCTGCTTTTTTCCGCTGCGACCATCACCAGACACGCGCCGGCAATGGCGATTGATGTGAGTTTGGTCTTCATATTCTGGTTCCTTTCTGTTGAGGTGAGTGTCGTCGTGACAGGGCACGACTCTGGTGGGTTGCTGCCAAGCTGTGGCAGAGACACCGGATTGGTGCGATTGAATGACCGGATGATGAGTGAACGCGGCGCTTGTCGCGGGCTTGGGTTAGGTGAGGAATTACAGGGCTTCGGGCAGCGTTCGGTACCGGACACGCCGTTTACACCCAACATCTGGTTCGAGTACGTCTTTGCCTCCAACTCGAACCCGAAACCGGGGCTGGCGAGCGTCTTGGCTTACGTCCCCCTCGCCATAGTGAATCGTCTCACAAGCGCAGAGTATGGTCAACGAAAATCTGCGCGCCTTCGTCCGTTGGCTCGCGTACTAACGGATTGTTGTCTAACCGCAATAATCTCCAAGCGACCTACGCGTGCACCGTCAGACGGATACGAATCAGTGGGTCCACAAATTGCACGAAGTAGACGCGAAGAGCACGAAGTTCGGTGATGGCTACAATTAGACGAGTCCACGAATTGCACGAAGTAGACACGAAGGACACGAAGCAGGGTGACGGCTACGAAAGATGTGATTTTGCGGGGCTGACGCCTTTTCTGTATCATTACTAAGGACTCACCCCTTTATAGAACCATTTTGCGGTACAGGTGGAAATCTGGTAACATCGACCAAGTGAATATCACCCGGAGAATTGTGCTGATTCTGGTGGCGTTTGGGTTTGCGTTACTTGCAATACAACAAATCACAACTGGCGATGGCAGCCAGACGGTGGGGAATATCTTCAAGTTTTCAGTAACCGTTCTGGGACTGGTAATTAGCTTCTGGCTCGCCATGGGCAAACGTAAAACCAAGTCAAATTAAGTGCGGGCTGCAATAGCGAGCAAGGCGCAGAAATAGAAATGCGATGGTAAAGAGATTGCTGACCGCCTTCGTAGGGGCCATTGTGGTGACTACCGCTGTCGGCTTCGGACTCAGGATTCGCTCACCCGTAAGCAATCTTCTAGGGGTAGTAGTGCTGCCATTCTACTTGATCGGCTCATTCGTCAGCGGAAACGCCCATGCACCAAACGAAGCCGTCTGTTATTGTTCGATGTTCGTATTTATCTTTGGGGCAATTCTAGCAGGATTGACTTGGCGTTCCAGACGAACAGACCGTAGCTGAAGCTCAAATTAGGACACTACCTTGTGCGGGGCTGACTCGTTCCCTCAGATGATCCTTCGACGAAACTGTCAAAAGTCAATGACTGACCCCTTTCTCACGCGAAGTAGACGCGAAGAACACGAAGTTCGGTGATGGCTACGAATGTGCGGCTATGTGGGGTTGACTCCTTTCTCACTTGGCGTCAGGGGGCGCTGGCATCGCCAATCCTTTCCCCGAGCGTGATCAATTCTTCCGGGGGAATTATGGCGCCGCTCAACGGGGCAACAATTGAGCAGGCATCGAAGAACATGGCCATGGGCAAGTATGCGACCCGGAAAACCCCCGGATGCGTCGTCGCGGGAACGATCGTGAAGGCACGAACCTCATCCGCATCGGATGTCGCATTGCGCCCCACGTGGGTCAACTCCCACCGTGTCCCCGTGCCGTAGCCCGACACGTTGTAGATCGTTTCGGATTCATCCTTGGCGACGCGCAGCGACTGGCGCCATGCGTCGAGTTCTGCGCCGACAATCAGCCCCGAGGAGACCGACCGGATCGGAATCGGAGTGAGGTGTTCCCGTTTCACACAGGCGGCGTCCGGCCAGCCCGACCTGATCACCGAACGCGGCAGCTCGATGAGTCGACCGCGATAACCGCAGTCGGTCAAAGCCTGGCCGTGTTGCGCGTGGGCCACGTAGATCGTGTACGGCCGCTCCTCATGACTGGCTGCCAGCGCGCCTGTCGCACAGAACAGCCAATCATCCGCCGGAGTCCGGTATGCTTGTTGTACGGGACGGACTTCGTCCCAGACGGTCGCCCCGCATGCAGCTGATCTGACCAGACCAGTGGACACACAGCCGGTCGTCAACAGTGCGAGGCAGAGCCAGGCTGCGCAAACACAAATAATTTGGCGGTTGTTCACGTTCAGCACCTCCCATCAAAGCCCCGGCGTTGCCGCCGGGTGACCAACGCCGGGTATCAACCGCGGGATGCCGGCGGCCAAGTTGCAGTCCAAGGCGCGGACCAGCTCGTTGAGGACGGCGAGAGCAACCAATGTCAGCACAAGCCGGCGACGCGTTTGGTTCAGTTGATCTTGACTCTTCATGACTGCCTCCGTATTGGTTGGTTGGTTCTCTTCACACCCGTCTCTATAACTCTGCTTGCCGAATGAGCGTGAATTGATAAAATTGCGGCTGTCATTGAGAGAATCAATGCGATGAACATCCATTACCTGGAGTTGTTCTATTACGTAGCCAAGTACGGCGGCATCATGGAAGCCGTACGCCAAATCCCCTACGGCATCCAACAACCGGCGGTCAGTTCGCAGATGGCGCAGTTGGAGGACGCGCTCGGCGTGTCACTGTTCCAGCGTCGCCCGTTTGCCCTCACGGCGGCCGGCAACGAGCTCTACGAGTTCATCACACCGTTCTTCGCGAATCTCGACGCGGTCGAGGAGAAAATCCGTGGCGGCGCCGTGCCGCATTTCCGCTTCGGCGCGTCGGGCACCGTGTTGCGTGATTACTTACCGGACGTCGCCAAGCAGGTCGCCAAGGCGTTTCCGAAAATGCGCTTGTCCCTGCGCGAAGGGCATCAGCCGCAACTCCTCGACTGGCTGAGCAAACGCGAGCTTGACATGGCGTTCACGGTTTTGGACAGCAAAGCTCCGGCGGGCGCGCACTCCGCGGTCCTCATTGAACTGCCGCTGGTGTTGCTCGTCGCCAAGAACTGCCGATACACGTCTGCGGCGCAACTCTGGGAGCACGATCGGATCGAAGAAGCGCTGATCTGCTTGCCGGCACACGAAGGCATCGCCCGGCAGTTTCAGAAGGGCTTGCAGCATCTAGGGGTGGACTGGTTTCCGAGCATCGAAGTCACGTCGCTCGATCTCATCGAGGCGTACGTCAACAACGGCTATGGCATCGGCGTGTCGATCCGCAGTCCCGAGCACAAGCTCGCGCCCAACGTTCGCAGCTTGCCGCTGGAAGGCTTCCCGCTCGTTGAACTCGGCTTGTTATGGCACGGCAAGCTGACGCCGCTGATGGAAGTGTTCCTCGAGACCATGCGCCAACGCGGCGAAGAATTGACCAGCTGACAAACGAACGCCGTTTCGGTTTGGCAAGGTCGTCCAAGACCTCAAGGCCGGCATGACCAGACGCGTACCTTGCAATGACCATTTGGATAAACCCCATTTTTCCGCAGCGGCACGAGAGAGAATCGCGGCGGCCCAGCAGGCGCGGTGGAAAAAGCTCAAGGCGGCGCAGAAGAAGTCGTAAATCCAAAGTGGCCGTTGACAAGAGTCGTTGGCGTTACGCTGGGTCGGGCGTCGGCGAACCAGGACATCTGTTGATGAAGTCATGCCCCGATCATGCCACAATGGGGCACCCAAAACTACGCGTGCTTTGTCAGCCGCATACACCCTAACCGCCGACTTGAAGAAGGTGGCTGACCGGTTCGGCGCGCCGATGCCGGACGGAAGTACCCACCCCTGCCCCTCCGAGGAGGGGAACGAAAGCACGCTCAACGCTAAACGTCCAACTCTCAACCCCGAAAAGGATTCGGGGCGGGCTGTTCAGCGTGAGAACAGTCCGCGCTTAGCAAGCGCGGCTACAACGGCCCGCGGTCAGCGCCCGCGGCTACAGCGGCAACGTCAATTTGGGTCATCCGGGTTGAAGCCGATGCGGCGTGTCACTTGCGTTTGAGGCCATCGCGCCAGGCGATGGTTTCGAGTTCGACCCGGACCGCGTCCTCGACGGGAATCACGGGGCGCGCCTCGAATACAAACGCCGGCCAGGTCGAGCATACCTTGTGAACCGTCGCCGGATCGTCGCAGTCCACCAACATATGCCCACCCCACTCGCCCACTCGCACAACGAACAACTCGATCTTGAAATTGGCGGGCGCCTTCCATTGAGTGAAAACCTCCAGTATCCGCTTCTGGGCATTCTCGTACTCCGCGGGCGATCCTTGCGGACGTTCGAACCAGCTGATCATGTATTTCATGGGGATTTTCCTTGATTGAGTTGATGTGATCGGAACGGTAGTCGTTTGCACGTATGCGGCTGACGGGCTGGAGTCTGCCACGTCATTGCGAACAAATGCGAACATAAACGGCCGCTGATTGATGCGTACCTGCAATGAACTGACATGGCGCCAGGGCTACGTCATCTGCGGCATAGCGGCAACAAGCCCGTGCTTTGCCAAAACAGCTTTTAGCTTTTCAATATCGGGAGGGCCGCCGGCATTCACGATTGCCGCACTCTCCCTGAAGAAATACGGGCCGATAAGGGCCGGAGTAACCACCGCCAGAGCTTTTGCATCGGTTTGTTTCAGGTTATTGAAACCATGCACGGCACCGCGCGGGATAAAACACGATTCACCCGGGCCAATGTGCACTTGTTTTCCGTCCACGGTGAAAGTGAGCACGCCTTCAACTCCGTAAATGGTTTCGTCGTAATGCGTGTGCGAATGCGGCAGCGGAACCTTCGCTCCAACCGGCACCATAAATTCAAACATGGCCAAGGAACCGTTCGTGTCGGCAGCTTCCAACTGGAAATTGATTTCTATCTGCCCGATGCGAATAATTTCACTTTTCATCAAAATAGTGTTTTTGGTTTTCGGCCCAAGGCTAAAAGCTACCTACATTTCGGCAATGGCAAGATCAAGCCTTTTCGCCGCCGGATCGTGTGGGGCTGACGGGGATGCGTCTTCGCGGAGCCTTCGACGCGACTCGTCCGCCGTCGCCCTTCGTACTTCCGTCTTCGCCAAGGCTACGACGCGACAGGCGGTTGACAAACCGAGAAACATCGAGTCGATGAGACGCATCAAAGAGGAATGATGTGACGAGGTTGTGCTTACTGTTGAAAGGAGATTCGACATGTTGAAATTAAGCGACGAGAGCCTGGACCTGATCTTCCGTGATGCGCGGACACACAGCGACTGGCTGGACCAGCCGGTTGACGACGCACTGCTGGCGCAGGTCTACGACCTCGCCAAGATGGGGCCGACGTCCTCCAACATGTGCCCAATGCGGGTGATATTCGTCAAGTCGAAGGCCGCGAAGGAGAAGCTGAAGCCGGCCCTTTCCCCAGGCAATGTTGACAAGACCATGGCCGCGCCAGTCACGGCCATCATCGGGATGGATGTCCACTTTTATGAGAAACTGCCCGAACTGTTCCCGCATGTGGACGCCAAGGCCTGGTTCAAGGACCTGCCGGAGAACGTGCTGGAGTACATCGCGCTGCGCAATGGATCGCTGCAAGGCGCCTACTTCATGCTGGCGGCCCGTTCGCTCGGACTGGATTGCGGACCAATGTCCGGCTTCGATAACGCGAAGGTGGACGCGGCGTTTTTCGCGGGGACGACGGTCAAATCAAACTTCCTGTGTAACCTCGGTCACGGCGATGCGACCAAGCTCCATCCGCGCTGCCCGCGTCTCAGCTTTGAAGAAGCCTGTCAGATCGTGTGATTCGTATCCGCCCGACGAAGTGGAATTTTATCCGGGATCGCGGCAAGTGAATTTCTCCTGAGAGCGGATGTTGTCCGTTTATCGCAAATTGATAATTTTGCTGGACAGCGTGTGGCGGGAGGGGTATAGTCGGAGCCAGCATGAAAGATAGAAGGCAATCCGCCGTCGCTAAAGCTATGGCGCGACTCGCTGCTGTGCGCAGCTCGACGGCGAAAGAGCACAGGCGGGAAGCCTACCTCGCGAGGACGCTACGAAGACCAGGCAGCCTGTTCAACCCGGAGACGGGAAACACGGGCGGGACGCCCGCGCCACTGCGCCGACGGCCCGCATTCGGCGCGTCTCGTTGGACTTGGCTATCAGCCGGAGATGGGAGACCGCAAAAGCATGTGTTTCTGCGAAACGAACTCCCCAGTTAACTACCAACTTTGCAAGTACTTAGGCGGGCGGCTCTCGGAAAGTGGCCGGGTTCGTTTGGCGGGAAATGAAGGCTGGTCCGTCTTCGCCAAGGCTTCGACGCGACTCGCTCCTGTGCGGAGCTCGGGTGATTCGGATGCTGACCATGGGGGGCGGGTTTTGCTAAGGTCATCGGGGATGATTCCGCAATCGTATTATCGCTGCTGGGTGGAGATTGACCTCGATGCCCTGCGCCACAACGTCGCCGCAATCCGCCGTCGTATCGGGCCGAAGGTGAAATTGATGGGGGTGGTAAAGGCTGATGCGTATGGTCACGGTCTCGGACAGGTCGGCAGCACGCTTATGCAATGCGGCGTCGACGCGTTTGGTGTCGCCAATCTCTCCGAAGCGTTGTTGCTGCGACAAATCGGCGGGAGCGGCTGGCCGATCCTGTTGTTCGGTTCGGCATTGCCCTTTGAAGTTGCGACGGTGGTCGAGCAGAACATCACGCCGACGATCTCGGCGCTTGAGGAAGCCCGGTTATTTGATGAAGAGGCGCAGCGTCGCGGCAAGAACGTTGGTGTCCATGTCGAGATCGACACGGGCATGGGACGCGTCGGCTTCTGGCATGAGAACGCCGTGGAGCAGATCTTGCAGATGGTCGCGCTACAGCATCTGCGCCTCGAGGCGCTTTATACACATTTCCCCTCGGCGGACGAGAACCCGGACGAAACGCGTCGCGAACTCGCGCTCTTTCTCAAGGTCGTCGAGGAACTGAAGAACCGGGGGCTCGACATTCCCCTGCTTCACGCCGCGAACACCGCGGCGGTACTGGAGTTTCCCGAAACCCGGCTCGCGATGGTGCGGCCCGGACTTCTCCTCTATGGGATTTGCGCGAAGCAACAGCACGCGGGCGAGTTTCGTCCCCTACTCTCCTTCAAGGCGCGGGTCGCTTACGTGAAAGACGTGGCGGCCGGGCGCACGATCAGTTACGGCCAGACGTTCACCGCCGAGAAATCGATGCGCATCGCCACGGTCACGGCGGGATATGCGGATGGATTCAGCCGGCATTTGTCGAACAAGGCGGAGGTGCTCGTGGGCGGAAAGCGATGTCCCGTGGTTGGGCGCGTCACGATGGACCAGATCATGGTGGACGTGACGCAAACGTCGGAGGTGCAGTGTGGTGATGAAGTAGTATTTGTCGGCGAACAAAATGGCGCGGGCATTACGGCCAGCGAAGTGGCTGGCTGGGAAGACACGATTCCCTGGGAAGTGCTCTGCGGAATTACCAAGACTGCCCGCGTCCCCCGCGTTTACCGCGGCACCGCCGCCGCATGAACGCGTTTGCGTGCTGTGAGGGTTGGACGCCGCACCTTGCCTCGGCGGGGTTTGTGTTTCGCCGATTCCCACAGCGTGTTGAGTTCTGCGAGCGTACAATCTTCCAGTCGCCGGCCACTGGCGTGAACGGCCTTTTCAATTGCCTGGAATCTCTTCACGAATTTCGCGGTGCTGCGGTTCAACAGTTCCTCGGCTTGCAGGTTTTCAAAACGGGCGAGATTGACGACGGCAAACAGGAGATCGCCGACCTCTTCTTCAAATTGTTTGCGATTCTTGGACGCACGCGCGCTCTTCACTTCGCGCAATTCCTCCTCCACCTTGGCGATGACGTCCTTGACGTGTTTCCAGTCGAAACCGACGCGGGCGACCTTGCGCTGCACCTTGTCGGCTTTCAGCAGAGCGGGCAGATGTTTCGGCAGGTCTTCAAGATGCACAATGCTGGCCGAGCTTTTCTCCGATTTCTTGATCGTCTCCCACTGCTGGAGGACTTCCGCGCTGTTGCGGGCCTTCGTCGTGCCGAAAACGTGAGGATGCCGGCGCACCAGTTTATCGTTGATGGTTTTTGCCACCGCATCGAAATCGAACTTGCCATCTTCGCTCGCCATCTGGGCGTGGAAGACGACCTGTAGGAGGAGATCGCCAAGTTCATCTTTGAAGGCGTCCATATTCCCCGCATCCAAAGCATCGAGCGCTTCGTAGCATTCCTCAATCAGGTTGTGGCGGATGGACTGGTGCGTTTGCTCGCGGTCCCACGGGCAGCCGCCGGGGCCGCGGAGGCGCGCCATGATCTGAAGAAGTCGCGCGATGTTCTTGGTTTGGGTAGCCATGACGACGGCGCCAGAATACGGGCGGGCGGTAGCCATGGCAAAGAAAATTGGGTCGCTCTGTCCGTCGGTCGCTCGCTTTGCGGTATAAAAACGTGACGAGCCGGGTGATTAATCACCCGGCTCGTCCGAGTTGAGCGAAAACGTTTGCAGGCTCTTACGCGCGGGAACGACTTCCACTTGGGAAGGCCAACACTTTCTCTTCTTCTTCCGTCAGCGCGGTTTCCCGAAGTGGCGCAGCCTGTTCCTTTCGTCGCAGATCCCAAAGGCGCTCCAATTCCGCCTCCAAGGCGGAGATGCGATGCGTACCAACCGTCGGGAAATCATCCCCAGCGTTGGCCAGGCGGCTGCGCAGAATCTGCAGTTCATCAGTCACTTGCGCGATTTTCTCCAGCAACGTAGGCTCCTTGACGGGGCGTGCAACCCGCACCAAACGGCGCAATGGAGACGACCGACGAGTTTTTTTCATGGTCTTTTGACGAGTTTTCATTTTATTTAGTGCATCAGACACCGTCTTTATAGCAGTTGTTCAATTGAAAACAAGCTATTTTCTGGCATTTCTTGACTTCTGACCATGTAACAGTCTCGTATTGTGCACCTTACACGATTTGAGTGATCTGGTAACCCCTGTAGCTCTACCGGTTACCATGCCACAATGCTACCTAGCAAATTAGTCGATGATTGAGAAGGTCCTCGCCATCGAATACAAAATGCCCGCGAAACTTCTTCCGCCTGAGCAACAACGGCAACCAGTGCGCGTCATCCTGCCACATCTCGTCGTAAGGAATCTTGTCGATATCAGTCCAAATCGGCGTCGCCTCGGACGTCTCACAAAGCTCGCCCTCACAACCGCTAGCCGCGAACACCGCCACATGCAGCTTGTAGCCATCCAAAAATTGGAAAAATAGTTCGCCGATCTGCTCCAGACCCGTGGGCGTGACCCCGACCTCCTCCTGTGTCTCACGGATCGCCGAATCAAGCGCCGTCTCCCCCTTTTCCAGCCGACCTCCTGGACCGTTAATCTTCCCAGCCCCCAGCCCGCGCTTCTTGCGGATCAACAAAATCTGCCCATCGCGCATAATGAAACAGAGGTTCGCATACTCCGTCGGCTTCCACGCCGCCCAGTCGATGCGATCCACATGCCATTCCGTCTCGCTCATGCATTCCTGTCGGTAATCGCCTGGAAATTGCCCTCTTCACAACCGCGAACAAACCCCTCCGTCACCGACTTCAGGTCTTCCCAACGCGACCGTATCCGCTCCGCCTCGGCCCTCGAGATGTCGTTGTCCACCGCCGCATTCGCG
>JBGOTY010000060.1:0-13003 GCA_041476745.1 Verrucomicrobiia bacterium
CCTTGCGGCGTTCCAGCAGATACTTCGTCTCAGGACTGTCGAGGGGTGGACGATAAAACGGCGTCTGCGCCACTTCCTCATCGCTGATGGGCACGCCAAAGCGCTCGCGAAACTCGCGCAGCTCCTTTTCGTTCATCTTCTTCTGCTGGTGGCTGATGTTGCGCCCTTCGCCGGCTTCGCCAAGACCGTAACCCTTGACGGTCTTCGCGAGAATCACGGTCGGCGCGCCGTTGTGCTCGACCGCGGCCTTGAACGCGGCGTAAACCTTCTGCGGGTCGTGGCCGCCGCGCACCAGCTTGTGAATCTGGTCGTCCGAAAGGCCGTTCACCAATTCGAGCAATTCGGGATACTTGCCGAAGAAATGTTTGCGCGTGTAACTGCCCGGCTCAACCGAATACTTCTGGTAGTCACCATCGACGGCTTCCTCCATGCGCTTCACCAGCAACCCCGTCTTGTCCGCCTGCAACAAGGGATCCCAATTCGAACCCCAGATGACCTTGATCACATTCCAGCCCGCGCCCCGGAAGGCCGCCTCCAGTTCCTGGATAATCTTGCCATTGCCGCGTACGGGACCGTCCAGGCGCTGGAGATTGCAGTTGACCACCCAAACCAAATTGTCGAGTCCCTCACGCGAGGCGAGCGTCAACGCGCCGAGCGTTTCCGGCTCATCGCTCTCCCCGTCGCCAACGAAGCACCACACCTTCGGCTCCTCGCCTTGGACCAGGCCGCGGGCCCGCAGGTACCGATTGAAGCGCGCCTGGTAAATCGACATGATCGGGCCAAGCCCCATCGACACCGTTGGGAACTGCCAGAACTCCGGCATCAAATACGGATGCGGGTACGAAGACAACCCGCCGCCCTCGGCGAGTTCCTGGCGAAAATGCTGCAGATGATGCTCATCCAGCCGGCGTTCCAGGAAGGCGCGCGCATAGTTGCCAGGCGAAGCGTGGCCTTGGAAATAAACCAAATCCCCGGGCTGGTTGCCGTCGCCACCGTGGAAGAAATGGTTGAAGCCGACTTCGTACAACGTGGCGCAGGAGGCATACGTGGAGATGTGACCGCCGAGCCCTGCGTGTTCCCGGTTGGCGTTGACGACCATGGCCATGGCGTTCCACCGCGTGAGGCTCTTGATGCGGCGCTCGAGTTCACGATTACCGGGATACGCCGGCTCGTCCTCGGGGGGAATCGTGTTCACATACGGCGTGCTGACGGTCGACGGCAGCTTGATCCCCGCTTCCCGCAAACGCTTCAACAGCTTGCTCAACACCAGCGAGGCATGCTCCGTGCCCTGGTTCTTCAACACGTATTCCAGGATGAATTCGAGCGAGTCCAACCACCGCTGGTCTTCGCCGCCATTCTTGCTCGGTGCCGAAACGACAGGCGTTTCCAACCGTCCCGTGGATGACGTACTTTGTTGTTGTTCTTTTGTGTCCGCTTTCACAATGTTACCGAGCCGTTAACTGAATAGTAGCTCTTTCCCGACCAAATCCAAGTGCCATGAAATACTTAGACCGAACTTTGCGCACTCCGCAAGAGAATCTCGCGGGCGACGAGGCGCTTCTTGATTGGTGCGAGGAAGGGTCCGCCGACGAAATCCTCCGCTTTTGGGAGCCTCGCCAATATTTCGTCGTACTCGGCTATTCTAACAGAACCCGCACAGAAGTGAACCTCGATTCCTGCAAAAGGCTGGGTGTCCCGGTGCTGCGCCGGTGTAGCGGCGGCGGGACGGTTTTGCAAGGGCCGGGTTGTCTGAATTACGCGCTCGTCCTCAGGATTCACAGCGACTCACCTCTCGCCAACATTGCCGAAGCCAACGCGTTCATCATGAACCGGAACCGCAACGCGCTGGATTCGTTGCTCGACGGCAAGGTCCTCAACCAGGGCCACACCGACCTGACGTTGCAAGGACTCAAGTTCTCCGGCAACTCGCAACGCCGCAAACGGCGCTTCCTCCTCTTCCACGGCTCGTTCCTGCTCAACCTCGATCTTGCGCTGGTGGAACAAGTGCTGCCGATGCCCTCCAAGCAACCGCCGTATCGCCGCAGCCGCGCACACAAGGATTTTCTCACAAACCTGAATCTGCCGGCGGGCGACATTAAGGAAGCCATGAAGCGCGCCTGGAGCGCCGCCGACGCGCTCGAGGACATTCCCAAGAAACGCGTAAAACAACTTGTGCAGGAGAAATACGCCACCGACGCGTGGAATCTTAAATTCTGAAAACCACCGATCCTAAAATTGGGATTGATCCGAATGGTAGGGCGCGACCGCCGGGCGCGCCGCGTGGTTCGGGAAACGGGCCGCCCAGCGGTCGGCCCCTACCCACGACCTTGGACTGAGGCTCAATAGCACATGAGTTGCGCGATCTTGTCGCACGCGCTACAATTCTCCCATGAAAATCCCCGGTCTTCGCAGTCCCCATGAAAAACTTGGCGGCATTGTGTACTTTGGCCGCATGCTCGACAAAATCCGCCTCCACGTGCAGGGCAAACTGCCCGCGGATTACCACAAAGCCCTCGGAGGCGGATTCGACGCCCGCTGCTGCGCCTTCCTGGGCGTGAACTACGAAGATGTCGTCGCCCGCGTCAAACTGGGCGGCGAGGATGCCGACACCCTCGAATGGTGTTTCACCAACGGGCGCAAGCCGTCACCCGAAGAAATCGAGGTCTGGAACAGTTACCTGCGCAAACGCGGCTGGCGCGACGACGCCAGCCAGCGCCTCGCGGAGCGCAAAAAAGAATTCGGCATCTCCCACCGCGACGATATCCAAACCTTCTTCGATCTCCTCGACATCGACGAAGGCAACGAAATTCGCACGCAGTTCTGATTAGGTCGATACTTTCTCAATAGTCTGCTAATCAAAGTAGCCTTTTTCGAACGCCAGCACACCCTGCACGGGGTCGTGCGGTGACTCAGCGCCGTATGGAGCGTAAACGCTGATTCCGTATTTAAAGGACTCGAAGCCTGTGTCGCTCGTTCGCACCGCGTCATCCATGGTTCGAATCCATGCAAGAACGTCGCTCAAAGGCAAACCGATTAAGTCGTGCCCCAAGAGTGTCGGTCTTGCAGGGCGTCCCATCTCGACTGCTTCGCATAGACCCGGAGGCCTGTAATAAACATGCACACCCAAATCACGAAAAGCATCAGTTTCCATAATGGAAGTGGGTGTTTTCCTGAACGAATGCACCCGACTGTTAATGACGCTTCGAACTTCCGCAATGCTCATCCCAAACTTGACCGGACCAACGCCCTCGAAACTTTTTATTGTAAGATCCATTTCTCATTCCTCATACCACCGCCGCTGCCAGCGAAAGCACCGGCGGAAGGTGCGCCGCCAGCAATTCCCATTTATCGCCGCCGTCGCGCGAATAAAAAATCTCGCCGTCCCGCTTCCTATTTCCAACTGGCGATATCGTCACCATCACCCTGCTCGTCGTTGCGGTTCGGTCCGCACGAATAGACGCGCACTTTCGGATCGACCGAAATCCGGTACGGTTCGCCCCAGGGATCGAGGAATTCTCCGGTTGAATTCATTTCGGAGGGCAGGGCCTCGACGTAGTCGAGCTTCTTGGGGTTCTGGCCGTTGATGGATTCACCGCGCAACAGCCGGCAAATCTCGCCCCGCGTGCCCTTCGGATAATCACCGTTCTCGAAGGTGAAGCCGTCCAGCGCCAACGCGATGACCTGCACGTCATGCCGGGCTTGTGAGTGTTTGCTGACATGGGCCACGGTGAACGCGCCCACGACCGCCGCCGCGAGGATCAAAACGGAAAGCACAACCCAAAAGAGCGCCGGCCTCTTCTTCAGGGTTTGTCCAAGCGGTCGCGCAGCTTGAGTGCTTCCGCTTTCCACTGCTGACTCTCGAACTGTTGGTCCGGCCACGGTTTCGCCTCCAAAACTTTGCGGAGCGCTTCTCTCGCGTCGTCCGCCCGGCCATTGTCGCGCAACGCTTCGGCCAGATAAAGGTAATTTTCCGGGTAGTCGGGGAACAATTCCACCGCGTGCTGCAACAACCGCAAGGCCTTGCGCGGACTGCCGATGCTCGTGGGTGGAGGTGGCGTGCGCAAATGCAAGATGCCCAGGACGCGCGGAGGCCCCGCCAGATCATAACGCTCGTCGAGTTCCATCGCCCGTTTCAACGCCGTTTCCATCTCTCCGACCGCGCTCAGCCCGTACGAACGATCCACGTCGGCCAGCAATCCGACATTGAGCGCATACCAGTAGTAGCCTTCGACGCCATCCGTCTTCAAGGCGCGTGCCTGCCGCGCCAGCACCACTCCGCGCCGGGCCGCTTCCTTCCGAAACTCCTCGCGCGTTTCGTTCTCGGCCAGGAAAGCCAGCGCCTGCGCCGCCTGCCATTGCGCATCATAGTCGGCGCGCAACGTGCGGGCCGCCTGTTCGAGCAGGCGCGCCGCGTTGGTGACCGTCGCCAGTCCCCGCGGCTGCTGATCGTACAACGCCAGCCCATCCGCGCGCAGCTTGTGCGCTTCTTCCGTGGTGAGTGCCAGCGGGTGTTGGGGGTCACCACGCACATTCCGCACGGACGAGCAACCGCACGTTGCCGCAATCAGGGCTCCCAGCAGCAACAGCACGCACCTATTTGCCATAAAACAGTTTCTCCGCCTTCGAAAGTCGGCCCGAATCGATGTCGACGAATGAATCAACGCGAATGCTCTGCAAAACGTTCCGCCCATCTTCGTTGCCATTCATGTCCTTCAACACCTGCTTCAGCTTGTCAAGGTTCACCGCGTCGCTCTTGGGGGCGAACGCCACCACGAGATCGTGCGGTAATTCCTCCGATTGATAGACCAGCTTTAGTTTCCCGCCGGAATCGGGATCGTCCTTGAAGAGGTCCCACGCGCCCGTTTCCAGCAACACGGCATCCGCCGCTTTCTTGGAACCCTCCGCCAAGTCAAACACCGCGCCTTCCACGTCCATGGTCTGCTGGAGTCGAATTTCCTCGCCGAGCTTCCCTTGCAGGACGACTCCGATCACATACCGCTGCTCGCCTGCCAGCGGTGTCGCAATCGTCTTGCCTTCCAACTTCGTCAAATCCACCGCCCCATTCTTCTTTGTGACCAGGATACAACGCTCCTCCTTTACTCCCGTGCGCCTGACTTCCAGCAACGGCTCCATCCCCAGCGCCTTCGCGTACGTCAGGTAGAATCCGGCAGTGACAATGCCCAGCGCCGGTTTGCTTCTCCCGCTGAATTCCGCGGCTTTTACGGGATCGTTCATCACCCGAGGCTCGAACGCATTGGTTGCGCCGGCAACCTTCCCGCCGATGTATGCTGTCAATCCAGCCACTGTCGGCGCCGCGATTTCCTGGGTGGCAAACTTCTCCCCCGTCTTGAGAAACAGGAACGGCCGCGGACCTTCGGCGCGGGCTGCCAAACCAACTCCCAGCACCGCAAACAGCGAAAGAGCCAGTGTTTTCACTGTCGATGTCCCATCCAGTGTTTGCCAACGATCCAAAGTTTCTCGGCTGCGCTCAACCGCATCCGTCCGTCGAACACGGCGAAGTTGCTTTGTTCAATCTTCCGCAGGATCCCGCCGTAAATCGCGATCATCACCGCCAGCGTTCCCCGGCTGTCGGCATCGATCATGGGGAGCAGCGGCTGCGCCTTTTCGTAGAACTCATGCGCGCGCGCCGCCTCGAACTTCATCAACTCCAAAAACTGCGGCGTGGCGCGGGCGTTCAGGATGTCGTCTTCGGAGACGCCGAACCGCCGCAAATCCTCGAGCGGCAGATAAATCCGTCCCATTCGCGCGTCCTCTTTCACGTCACGAAGGATATTCGTGAGTTGAAAGGCGATCCCGCACGCTTCGGCCGGTATCAGTGCGGCCTTGTCCTGATAACCGAAGATGGGCAGCACCACCAGTCCCACCGCCGACGCGACCCGGTAACAATACTTGTACAGATCGTCAAACGTTGCGTAGCGCGCGGTCGTCTGGTCCATCTCCGTGCCGTCGAGCAGTTCGTGGAAATAGTGTTGCGGGATCTTGTACCCGCGCACCGTGTCCACCAACGCGGGCAGGATCGGGTCCGTCGCCTCGCCGTTGTTGAACGCCGCGTCCACCTGGGCGCGCCACTGGTGCAGGGCTTCCAACGCCACCGCGGGATTGGCCGTGCTGTCGGCGATATCATCGCTGCGGCGCATGAAGGCATAGATCGCGCACATCGCCGCCCGCTTCTTGCGTGGCATGACCAGGAAGGAATAGTAAAAATTCTTTCCCGTCTGTCGCGCGATCAGTCCGCAGCGCGCGTACGATTCCTCCAAGCTGACGCTCATCGGCGCCGATTATGCCGGGCGACGCCAGCAGAGGCAAGTTTGCTCTGCCATAAAACTAAAACCGCCAGGTCAGCGCGGCGTGCGTGCGGTAATTGGGGACGAGTTGGTCGCCGGTGCTATGAATGCTCACGGGCAAATCGGCGCCCACTTGCGCGCTCAGTTTGTTTGACCAGGTGAAGTTGATCTGCGGGCCGACATAGACAATTGTCTCCGCCGTATCGTCGGTCGGCACGCCGTGGACCGTGTCCTGACCTTTGGTTTCGCCGGAAACGACAAACTGCCCCGCGAGTGTGTACTTGTGCCCCAGTACGAGATAAACCCCCGGCCCACCGCTCCAACTCAAGTCGTTGGCGATTTGGTAATCGAACGCGCCGGCGGAGCGGATGGTGTATTGCATGTTCGCGGTTAGGAACAGTCGCTTCCAGCGCGCGAACACGCCGGTGCCGACGAGACCGTCATATGATCCCGATCCCATAGTCAGATCATGACCACCGATGCCGGTCGAAAAGTCCGGCTCGTTCGGGTTGAGATGCTGCGCGCTGCCGGTCGGGAACTTAATCCCCCCCAGTGCTGTCCAATTGAACGTAAAGTCCTCCTCGGTTTTTTGAAAAATGAGATAATTCCCGATCAAAGACAGGTCCCCGATGCCTCCTTCGCCATGGTTGCCGCCGGCGGATGAGCCATAGGCACGGTAAATCACCGGCAGGTTGAGCTGCACGCCGAAGCGGTCATTGATGTTGTAACCGACCAATACCTGTGAGACCAGACTGTCAATGTATTCCCTGTCATTCGCAACCGTGTGACCATCCGACTGCAACGTGTTGTAATAGGTGAATTGTTCGGCGATACCACCATACCATCCCCCGCTGCCACCACCTTGCGCCTCCGTCGCGGCATAGACGGCGCACAAATCACAGGCCGTTACCCGACTTGCGCACAACAAACCCATAAGAACTGACACCACCATGAACCTCTGCATAAGAGTTTTCCTCGTTGATGAACTTCGTTTGGACAGACCAAAGGCCTGTCCCGCTTCCTGTGTTCAGGCGGGAACGAGGAGTCGGGGCGGTGGGACGGGCGGCTCGGTGGAACGCGCGCCGGCGCCGAGGGTGGTTGCCAGCAACGGCTTCCAGGCGACATCGTGCACTAGCACGACGGCCAGCACAGGCAGCACGACCTGGAACTTAACAACAATGACGGTATCGTTACTCGGCTCATTTTCGCCGCAGTGAGAGGCCCGCAGCGAGCAGCCGGATTTCGGTTGCGCCCCCTTGGAGCAACAGCAGCACGCGCCGTGTTCCTGCATTTCGAGAGAACAGCAGCATTGATGCGCAGCGGACGGATGAAGGGCAGCCGCTCGTGAAATGGGAAGATCTGCCTGCACCAGTACAAATGCGGCCAACAGCACCAAAGCAATCACGAGATTGAATCGAGCGCACTTCACGTCGATCGATCTGTTACCGCAGAATGCACGTGAGGTTCAATATGAATCGTCACGTCGAGAACGCGTGGCAGTTCCGCGCGAATCGCGTTCTTCACGGTGTGCGACAACTCATGCGCCACCGCCACACTAAGGCCTCCGTCCACTTCGACGTGCATATCGAGCCAGTAACCGTAACCCATCTTGCGCGCGAAACATTTCTCGACGCCACGCACGCCGCCCACCTGCAGCGCAATCGTGCGCGCCAAACCAGCAATGTCCTCCTTCGGGGCGGCGTCCATCAGCTCATCGAGTGCCGGGCGCAACAGCCGATATCCGTTGAACGCGATGATGACCGCGGCAAAAATCGCCGCCCAATCGTCCGCGGCCCGGTAGGCCCCGCCGCCCACCAGCGAGATGCTGATGCCAAGGGCCGCCGCCGCGGAAGTGATCGCGTCGCTGCGATGATGCCACGCATCGGCTTTCACCGCGCCGCTTTCGACTTCTTCCCCGACCCGCCCTACGATGCGGAAAAGCCCCTCCTTGATCAGAACGACGCCGAGCAAAACAAACAGGGTGTAAGCTGCCGGCGCGCGATGCGGCGTCGAGATTTCCCTCGCGGAGCGGAAGCCGATGACCAGCGCGGCGCCCAGCAGCATCACCGATACCGCCGCGGTGGCGATGGCCTCGGCCTTCCCGTGGCCGTACGGGTGGTCGATATCCGCCGGCTTTTCGGCAATGACCACGGCGCGCCAAACGATGATGGAACTGGCCGCATCCGACATCGATTCGATGGCATCGGCAATCAGAGCGTACGACCGGCCGAAGATTCCCGCCAGCAATTTGACGATCGCCAGCGCCACATTCACGGAAAGCCCCGCCATCGTGGCCCGAACGCTACGCTGGAGGCGGGTGTGGTTCATGTGGTCCGATGCCGTTGTCCGCGAGGCCACGCCGACAACTATTTTGACAGCAGCGTAATGATCGCCTTCTGCACGTGCAGACGGTTCTCCGCCTGGTCAAAGATTGTCTTCTGGTGCGCCTGAAAAACGTCCGCCGTGATCTCCTTGCCGACATACGCCGGCAGGCAGTGCATTACGAGCGCGCTGGGTTTGGTCTGCTTGAGCACCGAGGCATTTACCTGATACGGCGCGAGAATCTTGAGACGGCCCACGGCCTCGGCCTCCTTACCCATTGAAACCCACACGTCGGTGTAAAGCACGTCCGCGTTCTTCGCGGCCGCGCTGACGTCTTCGGTGACGTGAATGTTGCCGCCCGCGCGTTTCACCCATTCATTGCCGGGTTGGAACTGTTTTGGCGCCGCGACCCAGATTTCCATCCCCGTCTTCGCCGCGCCGAAGAGCCAGGAGTTGCAGACGTTGCACGCCCCGTCTCCGAAAAAAACGACCTTTTTACCCTTCAACTCGCCGCGTTTCTCCGCGATTGTGAAAAGGTCCGCCAAAATCTGGCACGGATGTTCGTCATCGGTGAGCGCGTTGATCACGGGAATTGTTCCCGCCTCGGCGAATTGTTCGACATCGCTCTGCGCGTACGTGCGGATGACGACGCCATGAATATAGCGCGACAGCACGCGCGCGGTGTCGGCCACCGTTTCACCACGGCCCATCTGGATATCGTTCGTCGAAAGATACAGCGACGAACCGCCGAGTTCGCGAATGCCCACCTCAAAGCTGACGCGCGTGCGCGTGCTGGCCTTGTTGAAGATCAGCGCCCACGTCTGGCCCTTGAGCGGCTGCTGCTGTTTCGCCTTGCCGCGGCCCTTCTTGAATTCCCGGGCCAGCTTGAAAATCTCCGTGATCTCACGACCGCTGAGTTGCTCCACTGTCAGTAAATGTTTCATGATTCGCCGGTCTGCCGATCTCGTCACAGATGCCGTCCGCTAATCCCGCTCTGCCGATACTTCCCCTCTTCAATCTGCTCCAGCCAGCGGTTGAGGCGCGCGGCAATCTGTTCGGGCGTCTCCTTCATCAACGCCCAGCGTACCGTGACCGTGATGTCTTCATCGGTGACATCTTCAAGGAAGATGCTGTTCGGCTCCATGTACTGGTTCCACATCATCAAAAAAAGTTCTGACGGCTTTTGTTCCCATTCAAAGCGCAAACGTTTCTCTTGCGCCGTGTCGATGGGCAACACGCGTTCGACGTCGACCGTCTCCAAACATTTACCGACTTTGCCATCCATAACTATGTCACTGGTTGCTTCCGCCCTGAGCCAACGCTCGGCCCATTTTCTCAACTGCTTCATCCACTTCCGCGCGCGTGATGTTCAACGGCGGCAGAAAACGCACGACGTTTGTGCCGGCCGCGATGCTGATCAGTCCATGCTCGGCAAGTTTCAGCACCGCCGGACGCGCTTCCAGCGTCAATTCGACGCCGATCATCAATCCGAGCCCCCGTACTTCGCGAATGACCGGGCATTTTGCCGCCAATGCCCGTAATTTGCCAATGAAATACTGACCTGTTTCGCGCGCGTTGCGCAGCAAGTCATCGCGGTCGAGCGCATCCAGCACTGCAAGCGCGACCGAGCAGGCCAGGGGTGTGCCGCCGAACGTCGTGCCATGCGTGCCCGGACCCAGCACGTCCGCGTACGGCCCGCGTATCCAAACCGCCGCGATGGGAAATCCGCCGCCGAGACCTTTCGCCCACGAGATCGCGTCGGGCTGGATATCGGGTACGATCGAGCGGAATCCGCAAAAGTCTCCCGTGCGCCCCAGTCCGCATTGCACTTCGTCAAACATCAGCAACAGTTTTCGCTCGTCGCAGAGTCGCCGGAGCCCGCGCAGGAACTCCGGCGTTGCGGGGCGAATCCCGCTTTCACCCTGAATCGGTTCGAGCAGAATCGCCGCGGTCTTCGGCCCGACGGCCTTCGCCACGGCATCGAGATCGTTGAACGGCACATGGCGAAACCCGTCGACGGGCGGGTCGAACCCATGCTTCACCTTCTCCTGCCCCGTCGCGCTGATGCCCGCAAGCGTGCGGCCGTGAAAGCTGTTCTGGAATGTCAAAACCTCATAGCGCGAGCCGCTCTCATTGCCAAACTTGCGGGCGAGTTTGAAAAGCGTCTCATTCGCCTCGGCGCCGCTGTTGCAAAAGAAACATTTCCCCTCGACGCCCACCAACTCGACGAGGCGTTTCGCGAGACGTCCCTGCGGCTCGGTGTAATAAAGGTTCGAGGCGTGCACGAGAACGCTGGCTTGTTTCGCCAGAATCTCCGCCATCGCCGAGTGCCCGAGCAAATTCACCGCGATGCCGCCGCCGAAATCGAGGTATTCCTTGCCGTCGGCGTCCCAAACGCGCGCGCCTTTGCCGCGCGCAAACACGAGCGGATAGCGCGCGTAGCACGGCACGACATAGCGGTCAAACAATCCAATGATTTCAGAACGGTTCATTGCGCGGGCATCATGCGAAGAGCGGCCTGGCGTTGCAAGGATTTTGCGCGCCAACGCACC
This sequence comes from Verrucomicrobiia bacterium, assembly GCA_041476745.1. Taxonomy (GTDB): domain Bacteria; phylum Verrucomicrobiota; class Verrucomicrobiia; order Palsa-1439; family Palsa-1439; genus Palsa-1439. The sequence goes on from JBGOTY010000060.1 coordinate 11,180, forward strand.
ACCCGGGCCGTCACCGACAGCACGATGGCGAGGCAGATGAGCGCGGCCCAGGGCGGGAAGCCTTCCTTGAAGGGCGGGATTTGGTAGGTGCGGAGTGCGTCAATCCCAAAACTCAAACCCGAGCCGTACACAAGGATCAGGTGCACCGTGTATGACCACAAGGAAAGTTGTCCGAATTCCAAAATCCAGCGCGTTCCGCGCACCGGCTCGCCGAACCGGCAACACACCGCCAGAGCACAGAGCACCCACCCCAGTCGGCTGAATACAAAGACTCCGTCGTACCAACCGTTTGACGGAACGAATCGCGCGACCACGAGAAAGGCAACGCCTGCCGCCGCAGCCCGCACGCTTTGTTGCGAAGTTTTCGTCGCCGAAAATATTGTTGGACCGAGTCCTACGCCCAGAAGTGGAAACGCAGCCCACGGCATTAGCGGAAACAACCCGACCCCGGTCGGCCACAGATAGCTGAGCAAGGGACGTGGCAAGGCGGAAACCTCGGCCCATCGCGCAACGTGGTCTACGGCGGCCACGGCGAAAACTCCGAGCGCTACGCAAACAAACTGATGAGTACGGGCGTTACGCACCAGCGGTACGAGCAGGAGAATCAGCGAAAGCGATCCCGCCACGCACTGCAAGATGTCCATCTTCGTCCATAACGCGATGAGGTGCGGACCGCGCGATCCGAAGAATTGCCAGAGGAACGGCGTCGGCAGGTGCAACAGATAGGCAACGATGAAGATCTGTCCAATGCGCCGCCACAATCGGCCCCAACCCTTGCCAAACGCGACCACATCCTCCCAGCGTTTTTGCAGGTTGACGCCGATCACGCCGCCGCTGACCAAGAGGAAGGCCGGGGCCACAAAGCCGTTGAGCCAATTCAGGAAAACGAACCACGCTGCTTCGCGATAACGGGGTGCCACGACCGCGTTGAAAACGTGGCACTCGACCATTACGAGCACCGCTACGCCGCGCAGCCAGTCCAACGCGAGCAAACGGGAAGGCGTGGATGATTTCACAGTGGTTACGGATGCCACCACGTGAGATCCTTCGCTTCGCTCAGGATGACACGCAACAATATAGGGATGTTGTTGCGTGTCACTTCACAATCTCAGTGCCAATCCCTTTGTCAGTGAAGATTTCGAGCAAGATGGAATGCGGGATGCGGCCATCCACGAAGTGCACGCGGCGTACGCCGGCTTGCACGGCCTCAACGGCGCTGTCCACTTTCGGAATCATGCCCTTGTCGATGATGCCTTCGCGCTTCAAATCGAGCACTTCCTTGACGTGGAGGCTGGAAATCAGCGTCTCGGGATTGCTTGGATCCCGCATCAAACCGGGCACGTCACTCATGAAGACTAGCCGTCGCGCGCCGAGGGTCACCGCCAACTTCGCGGCGGCCACGTCGGCATTGATATTGTACGCATGGCCGTCCTCGCCCATACCCATCGGACTGATGATCGGCACCACTTGCGCATGCAGGGCCTTGCGAATCTTGTCCACGACGACGTCGGTGACTTCACCGACGTAACCGAGATCCACGCCACCGGTAAGAAGCTTGTGGCACTGGAACACGTCCTTGCCCGAAAAACTGCGCGCCTTGCCACCCAACTTCTGGATCGTCTCGACAATGTCTCGATTGATCACGTTTCCCAGCACGTCCTCGACGATGTCCATGGACTTCTCGTCGGTCACGCGCATCCCCTGGATGAACTGCGCCTTGATGCCGGCCTTCTCCATCGCCTTGGTAATCGCTTTGCCACCACCGTGAACAACCACGGGGTTAATACCCATGGCCTCGAGGAAAACGATGTCCGCCGCGACACC
>JBGOTY010000061.1:0-12993 GCA_041476745.1 Verrucomicrobiia bacterium
CCTCGAACAGCTAGAGCGCGGGGGTTCTTGCTGGTAATCCCTAATGCCTCGGTCGCTACTCGTACTGCCTCTTGGTATTGCCCAAGTTTAAGAAAGCAATCCGCCATTGTTACTAGAGCGTCGGCGTCGTTAGGGTTTTTCTTGATCAGCCCTTTCACTACGTCCAGTGCATCTTGAGCTTTGCCCTTCCGAATGAGTTCCTCTACCTCAGTTAAACGCGAACCGTCTTTTGGTCCTCCCTGATCTATTACCGCTTGTGGCACGCTTAGAGTTAAACCCGAACTAACGGAAATCTTGGCTGCTTCTTTTTGCAATGCATTCTCAACCCCGGTCCCGAGTATTGCTGGGCGTTGATTCTTCTTATAATCGAAAAACTCTTTACTGTTACGTATAATCGCAGCCAAATTCTCTAGGAATTCCACTGATGTAATTCCGCTCGCGATTATGAAAACGGATGCGAAATATACCGCCCAGTGGTTCGCGAATAAGGCAATGCAAAGTATCAGTAGAACTCCGAACACTCTAGAACAGGTCTCGCGGACGACACCGCGGAGCCCTATGAAGGCGAATAGAATTGCGCACAATCCCACTACAGATCCAATTAGCTCCGCATAAGTCTTTGGGCTGGGTAGGTTCATTTCGCCTTCACATTGATTGCACTCGACTAGAGTCAGTTTGTCGTCTTTTACCTCCGGCCATCCTATGCATTCTCGCCGTCGCGGTCAATATCGCTGCCTATAAGCGTTTGAATTCTTCCTAGGAAATGTGATTGGGTCAACGCTTTACAATGTACACAAACATGCCGTCAGAACCATCCAACACCATTCACATAGGCGCATTCCTCTCCACCACCCGCCCCCCCCGCATTCGAGCGCACCAATTCTGCGAACGGGGCCGTCAAGTGCAGATCGGCGGCGGGCAGTTGATGGCGCTCGCCTTGCCGTGGAACGCGTGGCATACTGACGGCAGAAACCCAACCCGCGAAAGGACGGCACATCATGGCCAGCTATATCGCATTGTTCCAGTTGACCGATCAAGGCGTCCGCAACGTCAAGGACACTACCAAGCGCGCGGCAGCCCTGACCGAAATGGCGTCGAAAATGGGCACGAAAATCGTGGACATTTTTTGGACGCTCGGCCCGTACGACGGCGTACTCATCGCGGAGGCGCCCGACGACGAGACCATGACCGCGTTCGCGCTCAAGATCAGCTCGTTCGGCAACGTAAGGACGCAGACCCTGCGCGCCTACCGTGCCAACGAGATGGATGGGATCCTGAGCAAGGTCAAGTAGCGCAGATCCTGTTCATCACGCCAGCGGTGCGGCACAGCTCATTTGAATGGTAGGGCGCGACCGCCGGGCGCGCCGTGTTGTTTGAGCGAACGGGCCGCCCGGCGGTCGGCCCCTACCAACGACCCAGCAAATGTAGCATGTCGTTGCACTAGCAAGCGCCGCGAGATTGGAGAGATGCGCAGTTTCCGGCCTGCTTACATCAACTCTTCGATCAATGCCTTGGCGATTTTGGGATCAACACCGAGTGGACGGTGGGCCAACGGGCCGCCTTCGGCCAGGACAGGTTCGAGTTCGTCGAGCGCGGGAATCCCGTTTTGCTTCCAGAACAAGCCGACCGGGATTTCGTCGCCCCACTGGCAAGCCCGCTCCATGGCGGCGTGGAAATCGGCCGGGTCGTGGCCCAGTTCTTCGAGCGTTTTCACGCGCGGCCGGAACCATTGGTAGGTGTTGTCTTTGTTGTACGTCACGCACGGGCTGAAGACGTCAATGAGGGCGAAGCCGCGATGCTGGATACCGCCCTTGATGAGTTCGACGAGCTGTTTTTGCTGGCCGCTGAAGCCGCGGGCAACGTAGGTGGCCCCGCCGGCAATGGCCAGGGCGAGCGGGTTGATGGGGCGTTCCACATTGCCGAACGGCGTGCTCTTGGTTTTCATGCCCGCCACGCTGGTGGGTGAACACTGGCCGGTGGTCAGGCCGTAAATCTGGTTGTTCATGACGAGGTACGTCAGGTCGTAGTTGCGGCGCATGCAATGAACGAAATGATTGCCGCCGATGCCGTAACCGTCGCCGTCACCGCCGGTGGCGATGACCTTCAAGCTGTGGTTGCCCAATTGAACGCCGCTGGCCACGGCCACCGCGCGCCCGTGGAGCGTGTGCATGCCGTAGGTGTGGATGAACCCGGGCAGGTTCGAGGAGCAGCCGATGCCGCTGATGACAACGACTTCGTGTGGTTGAAGGCCCAGTTCGGCCAGCGCCAACTGCAACGACGCGAGCACGCTGAAGTCGCCGCAACCGGGACACCAGTCGGGGTCGATCTTGCCCTTGAAATCCTTGGCGGTAGGCCGTGCGCCCGGCGATTTGGTTTCGGGGATCGCGGGCGCGGGCGGCGGCGAGGCGTGTGTTTCGGCTGGCATGGTGGTGGTCTCCTTACACTATATATTCGTGGACGGGCACGTACACCTTGGTGGTGCGGGCCAGGATTTGTTTCACGCCATTGACGATGTGGTGCGGCATGAACGGTTCGCCGTCGTATTTGCGGATGTGGCCGGTGGGGACAAAGCTGGTTTCGGAGCGGAGATAGCGCGCAAATTGGCCGCTGTAATTGTTCTCCACGATAATGGTCGTCTGACAATTCGACAGGGTCGACAGGATGTCGTCCGCGTGCAGCGGTACGAGCCATTTGACTTGCAGGTTGTTGGCCACGATGCCTTCTTCGCCGGCGAGTTTCTCGCACGCTTCACGGATGACGCCCTGGGTCGAGCCCCAGCCGATGAGTGTGACCGGCGCGTTGGTGGGGCCGAATAGCTTCGGCGGTTTGATGAGTTGCAGCACGCCGTGCATCTTGCGCATCCGTTTTTCGTGCATGGCCTGGCGCTTGTGCGGGTGGGTGAACTCGTCGCTGACGAGCACACCGTCTTCCTCGTGTTCGTCGGTGGCGACGACATGGACGTAACCGGGCGTGCCGGGCAGGGCGCGCGGCGAGACGCCGCTTTCGGTGAACTTGAAACGCTTGTAGCCGCCTTCGGGCGGTGGCGCTTCGCCGTTGCCGTTGCCGTGCCAGCCGATAATCTCGCCGCGGTCAATCGGTTGGTTGAAATTGAATTCGCTCGGCTCCACGCTCGAACGGCCTTCGGAGAGCAACAAGTCGGTCAGCACGATGCCGGGGCATTGGAATTTGTCGACGAGGTTGAACAGTTCAGTGACCGTGTTGAAGCAGTCGGGGATGCTCGTCGGGGCGACGATGACGCGCGGGTAATCGCCCTGGCCCGCGCCCAGGACCTGCCAGAGGTCGCCCTGCTCGGTTTTGGTGGGAACGCCCGTCGCCGGGCCGGCGCGCTGAACATCAATGCAAACCACGGGAATTTCCATCATCGCCGCCGCGCCGAGCGCTTCGGTCATCAAGGCGAAGCCACCACCCGAGGTGGCGCACATGGCCCGGCAGCCGGTGTGCGCCGCGCCGATGGCCATGTTAATGACGCCGATCTCATCTTCGACCTGACGCACCATGATGCCCAGTTTGCGCGCATTGCGGGCCATCCAGTGCAACACGCCCGTGGCCGGACTCATCGGGTAGGCGCAGTAGAGCTTCACGCCGGCGGCGGCCCCACCCATGGCCAGTACCTGGTTGCCTTCGACGAACGCATAGCGCTTGCCGGTGTCGGGAAGGGGATTGGCGAACGGTTTGAAGTGTCCGGCTGCGTGATCGTAGCCGGCGCGGGCCACCCCGACGTTTTCGGCGATGACCGCATCGCCCTTCTTGGCGAATTGTCGCGCGAGGATGTCTTCCAGCAACTGGAAATCGATGCCCAGCATCTGGAGCAGCGCTCCGAGCGCGATGGTATTTTGCACGTTCGGGATCTTGCTCGTCCCGGCCAGCTCGCGAACAGGCAACTGGCACATCTGCACCCCCTCGTTGGGCTTGCCCGGCTTGATCTTCTCACCGTCGTACAGGCACACGCCACCCGCGCGCAGGTGTTTCAGATGGCGGTTTATCGTGTCCTGGTTCAGCGGGATCAGCGCGTCAATCTTGTCACCCATGCTGCCGACCCGATCGACGCTGGCTCGCAGGATCAGGAAAATATGTCCGCCGCGAATGATGGATTGGTAGGCGTTGTACGCGTTCAGATGAAGACCGCGCCGCACAAGAATCCTGGCGAGAATATCTCCCGGGGTGGCAATGCCTTGCCCCGCTGCGCCTCCGATTCCAACTGCAAAATCGATTTTGCCCATGGCTGCTCCTGTTGACGAAGCGACAATCCCAGATTGATCTTAACAAGACTTTTGCGTTGAACGCGGACCCGTCGCCTCAACGCAGCTAAATATTGTGTTTTTCCGGGAAAAAGACAAGCACTAACCCAACCTGTAGTGGTGAGCCGGAACTGGGACCTTCCTGGACCGGTCCGGCAGCATTAGATCGTGATGGTCGACCCGTCGAACCTGGTGAGCGCGAAGCTGCCGCCTTCGTTGTAGCAGGCTTTGCTTTCTTGCAAGACGCCGATGGCGACAGCTTCGCCAAGCTTCAGCGATTCCCAGTAATCGCTTCGGTAGTGGAACCCCACCGCGTTGCGGCCGATGGCGACGTTGGCGGCGAGTTTGTTCAACTCGTTGCCGACGGTGAGCGCGGGGCCACTGAACGCCCCGAGGTCGGTGCCGTCGGCGTTGGACACAACGGGATTTGGGATCACGAACGATTCGTCGAACCACGCCTTGAGGATGGTGACGCATGCGCCCGCGACCGTGGCGTGACCGGCGCCGTACGACGGATGCGTCGGGCAACCTTCCGGCGCGCCGATCGGCAGCAGATAAGTGCCGTTCGCCGAGAACACGCCGTCGAGTGCGGCCGAGTCAAGAACTTCAGAGTTGACGGGATACGTTGCGGCGCCGCTGCGCGTGTTGTGAACGAGACCGCCGAACGCTTCGGGCCGCAGCCGCCGATGCACGAACCATTTCTGGTACCACACGGCCTTGAGCGCGCGGCTGGCGACTTCGGTGACGAGGCTCAGAATGTGCGGTCCGCCGAACGTTCCGAACCCGATCTGCGTGGCCGACGACCGATAGGGATTTCCCGCGTCGAAGGGTGCTCCCAGGCCGAGCAGGATCAGGCATGCCTGGTGATACGCCTGATAGAGCGCATCCACGTGCACCCATTCGCCGATGTCGCGCAGGTTGCGAATGTAGCGCGGCGTCGGGTCCAGCGCGTACGACGGCGGAGCGGCCCCGTTCTGCATCGCCAGCCAGTCGCTGAAGCTTGTCAGGTAATCGACGCCGGCGGGCACCGTGTTCATTTGCTGCGGGATCAACAGCGCGCCCATCGGGACGTCCAGCCAAAGGAACTGCGACAGGTACGGCCCGATCACATCGCCCGGCAGGTTTCCGCGAAAGATCGTGACCGGCGTTACCTGGCCGCTGCTCGTTGGCCCGCGGAAGTCGGATAACGCTGACAAGTCGGCGCACGCGGCAGCGATGGTCGAATCCGTTGCGTAGTCAGAATAAGGAACGTCACGCGCCAGCGCCATCCAGTAAAGCTCGACCATCTCACCCGCGCCCCACGCGCTGGTGATCGTCGGCGCCGGAGGAATCGTCAACTGGTGTGAATCGGGTCCTTCGAGGTCGAATGCCAGCCCCGATTGCGGGTTCGTCAATTTGCGGCCGAGCGCGAGCGGGATCGCTTCGAAATCAGCGGGGTGGCCCGAGCTGAGGGCGGCGATCAACTGGTTGTAGGCAACGAGATCGACCTCACCGAGGGAGTTGTGCGGAAGGCCTTTCGAATAGCTGCCAATCTTGTTCGCGTAAAGCTCTTCTTCGCCGTTGCTGGGATGCGATACCACCGGAAGGTGACGCTCCAACTCCGCCGCTTCCCGGCGCGTGCGGAAGCATTTCCTGCGGCGTTGATTGGAAGTCAGTGGGTCGACCGCCGCTGCCTCGGCGACGTTCTGCAGCGTGGGAAGTGAGAGCGCGCCGAGACCGAAGGCAGTCGCGGCGCCTGTGCCGAGTTGTCTGAGGAACTTGCGACGGCTGACCGGCCCCGTGTGGTGTTGATTCATAATGCTCCTTTACGTGTAAGGTTCAACGGGCAAAGTCTAGCGATCCGCCATGCAAAAGGCCAGACCAAAAGCTCGCTAACCCAATAAATCACTAGCCAATTCCGTGATTACCCCGAGGAAATGCAGCGACATGGCACCCACTTCCTACGGCACCAGCCGCACGCGGTCGTATTCGTGTCTGCTTTGTGCTATTCGTCGCGAACCCTCAGAGCGGCGGCTTACCCTCGGCCAGTCGAACGCTCGCGTTCGAGCGCACCAACTCAGCGAACGGGGCCAGCAATTGCTGGTCGGCGGCGGGCATTTGTCCAATCTCATCGAGGAGTTTCTGGGGGTCGGTTTGCGCTTTCTCGCTGAGCTGGACCGGGTTGCGAATCACCTTCGCGAAATGTCTGTCCACTGTCCCGCGGAGAAATACGGAGAACATCTGCGCCATCGTGGCCAGTATCACGTTGTCCACTTTCACAAATGCCGCGCGCGTGTACTCGATCTCGTCGCTCGCCTTGGCGTGATAGTCCACGACCGCCACGCCCCGCCCGCTCGCGTCGAACAGTCCATGCTGCGTGCCGGCTACGTAGATGACGCGTTTGCCATCGACGGCATACACATTGACCATGTAGCCCGCCGCGCCGTCGTGGTCGTCCGCGTAAAGCCGACCCTCCGCATCCCGCGCCGCGCGGTATGTGATCAGCCCGACCTTCTGCGCCAGCGCCGAGCAGGAGTCCATGTGATCGAACAAATATTCAAACACCGGGATTCGCGCCTTAAATACCTCCGCGGTATAATCGCAGTGCAACGTAGGGTGATCCGTCACCTCATGCGCCAGGGCGCGGTTCGTAACGGTTAGCGAATCGAAGGGAATCAAACGCGACGCGACAGCCTCGTCCTCCGCGCGCACGGGAGCCGCACACAAGACTCCCAGGAACCAGCACATAAGGAAAGCGACCCACCGCATGGCGCCACGGTACGGCAGCCCTTACCGGTTAGCGAGGAATTCCTTCAACGCCGCCGCCATCTTCGGGCCGATGCCAGTCACTTCCGCGATTTCTTCGGCGGTCGCTTCGCGGAGACGTTGGATCGAACCGAAATGTTGCAGGAGTGCCAGCTTGCGTTTGGCGCCGAGCCCGGAGAATTCGTCGAGGACCGACTCCTGCACGCGTCGCTTCCGCAGCTTCTGGTGATAGCTGTTGGCGAAACGGTGCGCCTCGTCGCGCAGACGCTGAATCAGGTGCAGGGCAGGGGAGTTGCGCGGCAGGCGGATCGGCAACGTCTGGTCGGGCACGTGGATTTCCTCCATCTGCTTGGCAAGACCAATCACGCGAAGCTCGCGGATCTCCAGCTTCCACAAGGAATTGAGAGCGGCCATGAGCTGGCCTTTGCCGCCATCGACCATCACCAAATGGGGCAGCGCACCGCCTTCCGCCCGCACCCGCGCGTAACGCCGTCCCACCACCTCGGCCATCGATGCGAAATCGTCGCTGCCTTCCACTGTCTTGATTCGGTAATGGCGGTAGTGCTCTTTGTGCGGCCTGCCATCCTGAAAACAGACGCTCGAAGCCACCGACAGCGTGCCGCTGATGTTCGAGATATCAAAGCCTTCAACGTGCTGCGGCAAAACGGGCAGGTCGAGCACCCGTTGCAATTCCTCCATCTCGCTTTGCGATTCGATCTTCGGCGACAGGTCGCGGGAGAACTTGCGTTCCCGCGAGGCGCGCCCGATTTCACGAAGACTGTTGATCACGTCCCGCAATTCAGCGGCTCTTTCGTACTTCTTGGAACTTGCCGCGGCCCGCATTTCTTCTTCGAGTTGTACCGTGGCCTCCTTGTTCCTGCCGTCAAGAAACTCACAGGCCATATCGACGAGTCGCAAGTACTCTTCATGCGGTATGTCCGCCAGCGGCACCGGGACAAGGTAGGTGGAATACTTCAGGTCCTTCGCCTTCGGCACGCCCGTGCCTTGTACCAACACGCCGTACTTTTTGCGAATCCACTGCATGACCAGTCGCACCGCGCCGGCGTGCACGAACGGCCCAAAATAGCGCGCGCCATCGTCCTTCTTCAACCGCGCGAATTTAAATCGCGGATACTCCTCATTCAAGCTGACCTTCACCATCAGGAACCGCTTGTCGTCCTTGAACATCGCGTTGTAGCGCGGCTTGTACTCTTTGATGAGCTTGCCTTCGAGCAGCAACGCCTCGGGCTCGCTCTTCACCACCAGGACCTCGAAATCGGCGATGGAATCGATGAGCGCCCGCGTCTTGGGGTCCCACCGCATCTGGCGCGACGGGTGAAAGTACTGACCGACCCGCTTGCGAAGCGAGCGCGCCTTCCCGACATATATGACGCGCCCAAGTTTGTCGCGCATCAAATAGACGCCCGGCTTGTTCGGCAAGTCACGGACCCTGGATTTGAGTTGTGGCGCTTCGCTCATTGGCACGGTAAATCATACCCGAATTGCAGGAGAATTTGGAGTGCGCGACCACCGTTACGTCAACTGGGTTCTTTCGCCCCGAATCGCAGCACAGCGAGTAGTTCGCCCAACTCGTCGACACGGAACAGCTTGCAGGACGCGCCGAAGACGATCACGGCGACGGCCATCGACGCGAGCATGTCCACATAACGGTTAAATTCACAGAGCCGATGAGTGCCGTAGGCCGCGGCAGTCATCAGCGCCGAGGCCACGGCAACTTTTCCCAGCGAACGCAGCAGAGTGGACACCTCAATGCGGCCGATTTTTCGGCGCATGAGTGCCAGGAGCAGGAAGAAATTGCAAATCGCCACCGCCGATGTCGAGAGCGCCAGCCCGGCCGGCCCCATTCCAAATGTGATGGCAAAGAGGTAGTCGGTGCCGGCGTTAACGACGACGGAAGCGATCGTCACGTACATGGGGGTGCGCGAATCACCGAGCGCGTAGAACGTGGGCGCGATGATTTTGATGGCGGCGTACCCCACGAGGCCAATTGCAAAGGCTCGCACGCAGGCCGCTGTCTGTGCGGTCGCGAACGCGTCGAACTTGCCATGCTGGTAAATCGCCGAGATGATGGGCGTGGCCAATACCCACATGCCGCACGCTGCCGGCAAGCACAGGAAAAATGCCAGGCGGATCGAACGGGCGAGCGTCTTGCGGAATTCGACCATCTCGCCACGCACCGCGTGGGCGCTCACTGTGGGGAGTGTCGCGACGCCGATCGCCACCCCGAACACGCCAATCGGGAATTGCATCAAACGAAACGCGCAGTTCAGCCAGGTCACGGCGCCGCTCCCGTTGGGGCCGGACATCTGGGGCCAGGAGGCAAACCACTGGTCAACGAAGATGTTCACCTGAACGGCCGCCGTGCCGATGACCGATGGGCCAAGCAATCGCAGGACCTGGCGGAAGCCAGGGTCGTGCCAATTGAGAGTCGCTTCGTACCGATAGCCCACCTTGCGCAGGCTCGGGACCTGAATGATCCACTGTAGTGCGCCACCGATGAGCGTGCCGATGCTCATGCCCGTCATGGCGCGGCCCGCCAGCGCTGGATCGTGCAGAAATCCCGGCGCCAGCAGGAAGGCGAAGGCCAGGCCACCGAGGATCGAGCCGATATTAAACATCATCGAGGCGCTGGCGGGCACGCCGAAACGATGTTTGGCATTGAGCATCCCCATCGCGAGCGCCGCGAGCGCCACCATGAGCAGGAACGGGAACATGATCCGGGTCAACGTGGTGGTGAGCTCCACTTTACCCGGAATCTGACTAAACCCGGGCGCGATGAAGCGCACAAGCCAGGGAGAGATGAAAATGCCAGCCAGCGTGATTACCGCTAGGACGAGAATCAGGGCGTTGAGAACGAGATTCGCCAGACGCCAGGCCGACTTGTCCCCTTCGGCCGAGAGCTTCTGCGAGAACGTGGTCACGAAGGCGGCGGACAGGGCGCCTTCGGCAAACAGGTCGCGCAGCAGATTCGGGATGCGGAAGGCGGTGACGAAGGCGTCGAACTCGCGGTTGGCGCCGAAAAGTGCGGCCAGCACCTGCTCGCGGACAAGGCCGAGCACGCGGCTGCCGAGGACCGCAAGGCTGACGGTGCGCGCCGAGCGGGCGACGCTGTGCTGTTCGCTCATAACAGCGGCCGGTCCCGGTCCTCGACGCCCAGTTGTTTCAACACGGCCTTGACGACTTCGTCCACCTGGATGCCCTCCATGCAGCGGAAATCGATGGGGCATTCGCGCAGAAAGCAAGGGCTGCATTCGACGGGTTGACGAATCACGATGCTGCGGGGGGAGAGCGGTCCGGTGAGTTCAGGCGAAGTCGAGCCCCAGATGCTGATCACGGGCGTGCCGATGGCGGCGGCGACATGCATCGGGCCCGTATCGTTTGTCAGGAGCAGCTTGCAGAACCGGAACAAGGCACACAGATCCAGCAGCGTGGTCTTGCCGGCGACGTTGATGATGGAGCTGTCTCCCAACCCCGCATCACGAAGCTGCGCTTCGATCTGGCCGGCGATCCCCGCATCGCGCGGGCCGCCCACGATAAGCCAGCGGGCGTCAGCGTATTCGGAGACCTTGATCGCGGTCTCGGCGAACCGCTCGGCTGGCCAGCGTTTCGCCGGGCCGAATTCAGCGCCGGCGTTGATCCCGATGACCGGGCGGCCGTCGTCCCGCATGAATTTATTGAGCGCCGGCATCTCTTCAATGGCGAGGCGTATCCGTGGAGATACGGTTTCGCGGCTGCCGCCAAGGTAAGCGATGATATCCAGGTAGTGCTCTGACTGGTGTCGCGTGGAGCGGAAAACTTTTACCGAAAACGTTCTGCCCGCAACTGTCTGTGTCTTATAAGCGACGCGTTCCGAACGTGGCTGGCGGACGACGTCGGTCAAGAGAAAGCGGCGCCAGTGTCCGGCAAAGCCGATGCGGCGGGGGATTCCGGCGCGTTTGCATTCCCAGGCGGAGCGGAAAGAGTTGGGGAAGATGATGGCGAGGTCGAACTCGCGTTCGCGGAGGTCGTCGAAGTCGGGCTGCTCGCCAAGGGGGATAATTTCGTCGAGGAACGGATTGTGGCGCCAGAGATCGGTGAGTTTGCCGGGACAGAGCATGACGATATACGCGCCAGGCGCCAGTTCGCGCAGGCGCTGGACGGCGGGCATGGTCATGACCGAGTCGCCGATCCAGTTGGCCGCGCGAATGAGGACGCGCGTTCCGCGGTTATCGGTGGCAGATCCTGGCGACAGCGTCATCAAAGTCCTTTGCGCCGGAAATAATGCGGATTTCCACCCGCAAGTAGTAAATGGGAATATCGCGGCGGTCAATCTTTGGAAAGCGGACCGCGTCCTTTTCGGTGGTGAGAATGACGCCCGCGCCGCGCTTGAGGCTGCGGTTGATCATATTAATGATCTCCTGCTGCGAGTAGCGGTGGTGGTCCGCATAGCGCTTGGCGTAAATCACGTTCGCACCCAGGCCACGGAGTCCGTCTTCGAAGCTTTCGGGGACGGCAATGCCGGAAATGGCGGCGACTTGAAGACCCTGGAGCGTTTCCAACGGATGACGTTCGCTCGTGAAAACGTCCTGCAGGTAGAGTGGCTGGTGAGCGCATTCGATGATTTCGGCCTTCTCGTTGAACTGGCGGATGGCCTTGCGGAGTTTTTTTGCGCCAAGGACACTCGACTTGGTGATGAAAATGTAATGGGCGCGCTTGAGATTGGCGATGGGCTCGCGCAACGTGCCCCGGGGGAGGAGATAGTGATTGCCGAAAGGGTTGTTGCGGTCGATGAGGCAGATGTCGAGGCGACTCTTGAGTGCCAGATACTGGAAGCCGTCGTCGAGCAAGAGTGTGTCGCAGCCGAACTTGGAGATCGCGTAGCGGCCACTCTTGACGCGATCTTTGTCGACGAGGACGACAACGTCCTTGAGATTGGAAGCCAGCATGTACGGTTCATCGCCGGCCTGAGCGCTATCGAGCAGCAATGACCTGCCGTCCGACACGATCTTGGGCGCGATTCGGTCCTCTCGAAACGTGACTTTGGCAACAACCCGCTGCCAGAGTGGGCGCGGGGTGCTCTTGTAGCCTCGCGAAAGAATCGCGACGCGGCGCCCGCGCTGTTGGAGCGCGCGGGCGAAGACTTCCACCACGGGCGTCTTACCGGTGCCGCCGACGCTGAGGTTGCCAATGCTGACGACCTGGCAGCCGAGGGTGTGGTCACGGAAGATACGGTGATGCCACAGGTACAAACGGGCTTGGACCCCGAGTTCATAAACCTTGGATAAACCCAAAAAAACCGCGCTGGTGAGTCGCGCCGGCCAATCATGACGCCGTTCGAAAATGACGTCCTTGACATACTGCTCGATGTTTTCAGTCCATTGCCACATGTTCAATGTATAGTGCCGTAGCGTGAGGTGAGGGTCAAGCCAACCGCTGATTTCGCGGCGGCCCAACTGGCTCAGACCCAGACGAAAAACACCAGACGGATGAACCCGTTAGAGGTTAATCGGAGAACAGGTTCGTTTGTGGCGGATTACTTTCGACGCTTTGCGGAGAAGAGTGTCGCGAGTCCGGCCACGAAGAGCGTCCAACCGCATCCGTTTACGGATGGGCGCCGACGCGGAAGAACTTCTGGGAGTCAGTACTGGAGCCGCAGTTGAAGTTGGTCAGACCACCGGTGCCGGGGACGTTGCTGTAAATGGTGCTCCATGCGCCCGAGACCAGGTCGGTGGTGGTTTGGACATCATAGTGGGCATTGGTGGAGGTCGTCAGGCCAACCAGAACATTCGTGCTGCTGAAAAAGATGCCCGAAATGTTGGGCACGGGCACGGCCGTCAACACGATGTTGTCGATCCCACCACTACCGCCATTTCCCAAGCTGGCTGTGTCCCCGATGCTGATCGCCGCCTGGTTGATGGGCTGATGAAAGCCGATGGGCGCGTTGCTGGCAAGGGAGATGCCGTTTACGGTCAGGCTGAACGTAGACGCC
>JBGOTY010000062.1:0-12938 GCA_041476745.1 Verrucomicrobiia bacterium
AGGAAGACGACTTCGTAACCGAGTTTCACGAGGCCCGCGAGAAAGTGGTATTGCGAAAGCAAATGACCCCCCAGTGGATAACGGGCAAGATAGCCCGCCACGATTGCAACGGGACGGCTCACGCGCCCGCCTTGGTGATGAGGTCGGCAAGGACGCGGCGCGCGTCGAACATCTGCCCGGCCAACTGTTGCGCGGCGCGGGAATGCGCGGCGTAGTCGGTGTTGACCGCCTCGATGCCCGCGATAGCTTCGTCGATGGTCTGATAGGCGAACAGTCCGCGGCCTGTCGGATAAACGTTGCTCCAGCCGGTGTCCTGCAGCACGCACGGGCGACCCAGCGCCAGGTAACACGCGCTGCGGCAACTAAACCAGCCGCTGCGGGATTTGACGTAGCCCTCTTTCGCGACGCTCCATTCACCTTTCGAGCGGCGGAGGTACTCGCGGTACGTCCAGGGATCGGGCAAACGCTCGGCGGGTTCGATGATTTGCCAGCCCTTTTGCTGCAGCATCTCGGTCGGACGTTTCATGCCCGGGCCCATGCCCATCGCGATCTCGAACTTCTGCGCCGTTCGCTCCGGCAGATCGACGAACTTCAGAAACTCAACGTCCTTCTGTCCCCACGTTTCGCCATTGTACTCGCAACTCTTGTACGAAACCCAGTTCATCACCGTCGTGAACACATCCCGCGGCGACTCGGCGGGAAGCTCCCACCAGTCGAGCACGATCGGTTGGCGCGTGGGAATCCAATCGAAACCAGCCGCAGGGATACGGCAATCCGCTGCCCCGATATTCTCGGCAAACGTGAAATGTTTGTTGTGGGCGCGGATTCGGTCGATCACATCCTGTTTGCCTGAGGCAAGCGCGACTTGTGTGAACATCGGATCGGAATCGAGAAAAACTTTGCACGGAATCGACAAATACTCGGGTCGCAGCCACCCGCAGCCTGAGACGTTCAAATAGAGGTCCGCCGTCGCGCAAATCTCCTTCGCAGCCGCTTCCGTGTGGCCGTGGTAGCTCGCGTCGGGCGCGCTGCGGTAAATCCAACGGTCGGCGAGCCCGAGTTTCTCCATGACGCCACGAAGATAGTCGACATTGTAACCGGCCTCCGCGGAGATGATATCCTTGATCGGGTCATACGGCCACATCTCCGTGTCTTCGAGATAATACACATCATGTCCCAACTGCCGGAAGCCTTCGACGTACTGCAAATAATCCCACGCCACGCCGCCGAAAGCGTATTGCCCGACCAATCCCGTGACCACGATGCGCATTGCGGCAGTTATAAACTGCTTTTGCACTCGACACAATCATGGGCGCATTTCACAGTGCGCCGTATGCGCAGCGACAAATTGCTGGCCACGGCAACGGTGATCGTAGGCGGTTTCGCATTCGCGGTCGTGCTCGCGTATCACCGCGTTGTTGACGGAGATTTGTGGGCGCGGCTGGCCGTCGGCGCACACGCGTGGCAGGCCGGCGGCCTGATGCGTCACGATGTGTTTGCGTTCACGCCGACCCTGCCCGAATGGATCGATCACGAGTGGGGCGCGGGCGTGACTTTCTTCGGGTTGCTGAACGCGTTTGGCCCCGCATCGCTGATGTTGCTGAAGATCGTCACGGCGTGCGCGGCGCTCGTCTTGTGCCTGTTCGCCGCGCGACGCAACGAAACAAGTTGGCCCACGCTACTACTTCTGGCCATTCCGTGCGCGGTGACGGTGTTGCCGGGCTACGTGACGGTCGTGCGCAGTCACGCGCTGACGTATGCGTTCTTTGCGCTGACGCTGTTATGCCTGGAAGGAATGCGCGCCGGACGACACTGGGCGGCGTTCGTGATCACACCCCTCATGCTCGTGTGGGCGAACGTGCACGGCGGATTTGTGGTCGGACTCATTGCGATTGTCCTGTACGCGGCCACCCTGAGGACACGAATGATGCTCCTCACGTTGTTGACCGCTGTCGCGGTCACGTGCGTCAATCCGTACGGGCTCCATTACTGGACGTATCTCGTGCCCGCCTGGCTGCATCCGCGCGGGGACATCCCCGAGTGGGGCCCGATGCCCATCTGGGGCGGCGATCCATACTTCGGGTTCCGCATCCTGTTCGTCATTGTGATCGTGGCGATTGCCATGGAATGGAAACAACGCACCTCGTTGGGATTGATGATGCTCGCGCTGACGGCAATCGCCGCGTGGCTGCACCGACGTCATGCGCCGTTCTTTGGACTCGCGGCCCTCGTCTATCTCGGACCGTATGTGGAGCGCTGGTGCTGGCGCGTACCGTCCGTTGCCGTCCTGGCGATCCACGGGATCCTGGCGGCATTTGTGGCCGTGCGATTCCTGCCGCAGGCCTCGCTGGAACCCGCGGTGCCACCGAGTTTCTATCCCGTGGGCGCGGTCACGGCGCTCGATCAGGCCGGTGTCAAAGGAAACCTTGCGGTGCCGTTTCGTTGGGGCAGCTACGCCTCGTGGCGGCTGGCACCGAGGATCAAGGTGTCGATGGACGGGCGTTACGAGGAAACGTATCCGGACGCGACGTTCGAGATGAACCGCGCATTTTTTTACAAGACCGGCGCGGATTGGGACCAGCTTCTGCGGCAATACCGGGTGGATTTCATCATTTTGGAGTTACGGACAACGCAGCTTACTCCCGCTGATTTGCGCGAACACGGCTACGAAGTCATCCGGGCCGATGCGACCACGGTGCTTCTCGCACGCGCCGAATTTGCACCGATATTGCGCAAAACGGCTGCCGATCGCCCGCCAACATCATCGGATGCATTGGACCCACGCCTCGCGGCTCGCTGGTTGTCTGAAGCGAAGGATTATTGAACCTAGGGAACGACGCCTTCCAAATGAAGCTGATTGAAGGCGTCGCGGATCTGGATGCCGCGGCCCGAGAGATCCTGCGATGTCGGCAATTCAAACGGGAGTGTTTCACCCCTAGCAGTGTCGCGCCCGAACGTACCGGTGGTGGTGCTGGGGGACAATACCAAGCTGCCGATATTCGTGAAGATCGACGATGAAGGAGGGTCTTCGAGCAGGAGAGTATAAGAGCCGCCGCCGGAAAGATGCGTCGCACGCACACTAAACAAGCTCCGTCCTCGTGCGCCAATGAACGCCGCCTGGATGGTGCCTTTCTCCGCCGGATTGGGTGGGGCACCCGCGGGTGGCGCCAATGGCGACTTTGCATTGAAACGCGGCGCCGCCGATTTTCTGGTAAGTGGGGGAATCTGGGCGAAGAGCACGCCGTTAACGATGGAATTCGTGTCCGATGGTTGGGCAATGAAGAGATAAATGCCGGCCAGGTCATCAAGGTCCGCCACCGGCAATTGCGGTGGTGCGCCGCCGACCGCCTCGTAATGGAGCACCCAGTTATTGTTCGTTCCCTGACGATTCATGACGGAGATAAGAAAAACGGGCGAGTTCGTAGTGTTCGCGACGCCATAAAAAACGGCAAAGGAGCTGCCCGCCAAGTTGTTCACGTTCACTGAGAAAATCTGCTTCACACCCTGTTTCTTGAGCACGACGATTCCGTTCGGACCCGGACTGGGCGTGTCCATGGAGCGCTGAAACATGATCTGCGAAACGGTACTCTGTGCCGTAGCCGTAAGGGTCGTGATGACCAGCCCCGATGCAAGTGCCCCGGTCATTACGAATGGCCTTAGTGAAATGCGCGACATTTGTTTCATTTACAGTCCTCCAAGTGGAATAATCAGCAGTGCCCGTGCCCGAAGCATAGAGTTGCGTTTGTGGAGCGGGACAACCCTGATGCCGGAGGTGCGAAGTACAAAATTGGCCAGGGAACAACGGTTGTTACGCCCGCTTTTGTCTAGCCACTCGCCGCCCAAACCAACCATCACAGCGCGTTCAAAATCTCCGCGGGCGCTTTCTCGATGCGGTCGATGCGGAATTTTTGCGGGCCGGTGTCGCCCTGCCAGTCAATGGTGTCGCCGGCGTGTTTGTTGAGCAGGGCCTGGGCGAGGGCGGCGGGGTAACTGATAATGCCGCGAGCGGGGTCGCTGTCCCACGCGCCGAGGATGTGATAGGTCTGGGATTGCTTCGCGCCGAGGTCGGTGACAGTGACGCTGGTGCCGATGCTGACGAGGTCAGTTTTAACGTCGGCGAAGTCGGTCGCCTGGGCGCGGGAGAGGAGGCCTTCGAGTTCGGCGCGGCGTCGCATCAGGAGTTTTTGCGTGTCCTTGGCAGCTTTGAACTCAAAATTCTCGCGCAGGTCCCCGTAGCTGCGCGCCAAGCCAATCTCCTTGCTGTTCTGTGGAATCTTCTTCTTGACGATGTCCTCAAGCTCAGCCTGGCGCTTGTGGTAACTGGCCCACGAGACGACAATCGGCTGCTCTTTGACTGTTTTCGAGACGAGGGACTCCTTTACGAATGGGTGCTCCTTGACGATGCGCGCCATGAGCGAACGGCGGTCAAGTTCCTCGATTGCGCCGCTGGACAGGATCAGGCGCGTCAGGTTGCGCACCGTTTCGGTGTCAGCCTCGGCGAGCAGATCGGCGACCAATTCCCCCTCCTCGAAAAGCACGTCACGGAGCTTCTTATTGGCGGACTTGGTGGGCGCCGACTCGATGGCTTCCACGACCGCCAGCAGAAGCGCGGGAGTCTGGAAGTCGTCGAGCCAGGGCCAGGCCTTGCGGGAAGCCGGCGTAGAAACGTTCCGGCAAATCCAACATAGCAACTCGGCGCCCGCCGTCTGATTATGCACCCATTGCTTGATGGTGCCGGCGTTTTGGCCCAGCAGATCGGGAATCTCGTCGAGGACTTTTGTGGAAGATCGATTGAGCTCGCGGAACAGGCGGTCGGGCGCGGAAGTTTTGAGGACGGCGAGCACGCGTTTCTGCGCGGACGTACTCAAGTCGTCAAGCAATGCCGATAGATTGTAGATCCCCGCAAGCAAGTTGGTGAGAAAGGCGCCGGCGTCTTCGACGGCTGTTTGCCGGCGGCGACCGAGTTGTTCGAGGACGACGGCGGCTTCAATGCGCTCGGGCTGTCGGCTAACGGGTGTTTTATTCAGGGCATCCAGCAGGGCGTCCTGGAACTCCTGGATCAGGAGATCGGCGTTGTCCATTTCATCGACACGCTTGAGAAATTCCCGGGCGACAGCGGTCTTCTGGATGAGGCCCTTCGCGTCGCGGAACGCTTCGAGGATTTCGTCCTGTTGAGAGACCGGCGCGGTGCGCAGCACGATGGGGTCGGTTTTTTTCGCGGGGAGGTCGAAATGCGGATCCTTCTTCGCCAGCTTGCGGGCATTCTCCCACCATTTCTTCCAATGTTCCGCGGGAACAACCGGGCCCGAGAGCATGGCTTCCATGCGATCGGCGGTGGCGGAGCGATTGAAGCTGAGGAGCGCCAGGCGAAGCAGGGCGACAGGGTCTTCAGCGCTGAGGCGCTTGAGACCATCGAGGTCGGTCATCTTGCGGACTTCAATATGCTCCTGGCTCACGGGTGTGAGGCTCGCCGCGGCATAGGTGAGCTGCATTGAATGGGAAGGATTGTGCGCAAAACTGACGACGACCTGACCCAGCGTGGTATCGAAGGATTTGACGCGGCCAAAGCCCCAGCTCTTGTGCTGGCAAAACGCGTCCGGCTGGAGAGCGAGCAGGGTGTCAATTCGGGCCAGCGCCGTTGGAAGCGGCGTACGATTTTGATCAAGTTCGGCAACTGTGAGAATGGTTTTCAGACGCGGATCCTTTTCATGAATCTCGCTGAGCGCCTCGATGATTTCGGCGCGGAGCAACTTGTCGGTTGGCCGCGCTTCTGTTTGCAGCTTAAGGGCATACAACCATTCATGGTGTTTACCTGCGGCCTTGATATTCTCGGCGATAAGCGAAGCCAGCTCCGCGGCCAATGCGGGCTGGCCAGCGTCCGCGAATTCCTTCACAAGCAGGAGCAAGAATTCGGGTTGGTCAGGGAATTGCTCTGCTAATTCAAGCCAAAGGGCTTGAGCGTTGTCCCAGTCTTTTTGGGATAAGAGGGTTTTGAGTTGTTGATGGTGGTTTTGTGTCGAACTCATTTGGAATCAAGGAGTTTCTAGTTTTGTGATGATGGTTGCCACTGAAAACGTTGCGGCGCGCCCGCTTGACGGGGCTGGAGGCCACGGATATGATTGTGGGCCGATGAGATGGATTTTCACGGTCGCTGCCTTTTGTCTTTTGTTCACCGGGTGCCAGTCTATCCAATCAGTCCAGGTCTTGTCTCCTGGGAAATTCGTCACTGCCACCGGCGGCGGAGCCTACAGCAGCACGGAAACGAATGCAACGCCTGCGACGAATGCCAAACCCAGGGTGATTGTGCCCGGGGTCACCATTAGCGTGACGGTGGATGAGGATCGCAGCCTGAATCGCGCGTACTTGATACCGAACAGCGGGGCGATTGACTATCCGCCGCTCGGACGGATCGTGGTGGAGGGCCTGACGTCCGATGAAGTGGCGCAGAGAATCCGGGAAAGTTTGGAGAAGGACTATTTTCAGAAGGCCACGGTGACCGTCACGGTCGAAGCGATACCCGTGGGCGCCGGCGGCGGGGTGATTTATGTGATCGGCAATGTGAATCGGCCCGGGCCCCTGTTGTTGCCGAAGGACGAGAAGTTTACCGTGACGAAGGCGATCATCGCCGCGGGGAATTTCGCAACCTTCGCGAATGGCGGCAAGGTGCAATTGATCCGCTATAATGAAGCCGGCAAGAAGTATGTCACCTATATCGATGTGGATCGAATCATGAAGCGTGGCGAATTTGAAAAAGACATTCAAGTGCAAAACGGGGATTGGATTATCGTGCCCGAGAAGCTGATCAATTTTTAGTTTCGGGCGGAGCGGCTTATGATCAACCAGAACAGCGTGAACCAGAACAGCGGGGAGAACCGGTCCGAGAGCGTCGACATCAAGGAGTACATTGTCGTCCTGCTCAAGCGGAAGTGGCTCATCCTGATTTGCTTCTTGCTCAGCATGGCCGGCACCACGGCCTTTCTGTTCACGCGCCAGCCGATTTATCGGGCCGATGCGAAAATGCGCGTCACCAACGCCGGCGGGTCCTTGCCGGTTTCCGAGGTGATGCGCGAGGATGAGAGCCGGTTCTATGCGACCGAGATTAACATTCTCACGGGCCAGACCATGTTGCGCCGCGTCCAGCAACGATTGCGGAAAACGACCGAAGAGATCCATGAAAATCTGTTCGATCTGAAGGTCGAGGTCGTCCGTGGTTCTTCCATTCTGCAAGTCACGGTCGACAGTCCATCCACGGACTTCGCGAAGGACTTCGCGAACGCGCTTTGCGAAGAATATCTGCGGTATCGCGACGAGCAGCGCTCCCAGAGTTCGGAGTCGGCGTTGCTGATGCTGACGCGGGAGATCAACCGGCTGGGACAGGAGTTGAAGGGAACCCAGGAGCGATATGTTGAGTATGCGAAGGAGCACGATTTGCCACAGATGCAGGGGACCGAGGGTGTCTGGTGGCGCTCGTTCTACATGAACCTCGCGGATTTTGCGTCCCTGAAGGAACAACTGGCCCGGGCGAAGGCGGTGGCCAATGCCCTCGATAAGGATAACGCGGCGGCTGCGATAGCGCTCCTGGACCAATCCCAGCGATATTCGGCAGCCCGCGGGATGTCCGTCGAGACCAATGTGGCGGGAGGCGTGACGATGTCACCGGGAGGATTGCTCGCGGAGACGGATGGCACCAATTCACTCGGAATGTTGACGGGGACCGGGAATGGCGTCGAGCCGGCCGCGAAATTCCCCCCGGATGCGACCACCAATGCGGATTTCGGTCTCGCTTCCGCGGGTAATCTCACCCTCGAGGCGAGGAGAAATTCCGGCGACGCGACCCTGGCGCAGTCCATTGCCTCGGTTGCCGCGGCCACCTCGGACCAGGTTCTGGTGCACACCCTGGTGGATCTCGAGCAGCGGCGGGCCGGTCTCGAGGTGAAAATCCAGGATTTGTCGAGGACCCTCAAGGGTCGGCACCCGGCCCTGATCGCCGCGCAACAGGAGTTGGACGATGTAAACCAGAACATACGGTTTCAGATGAAGCTCGCGCGTGACATCCAGAATGCGAGAATCAGTTCCTTGGAGGCCCAGGTTCAATACGCGGGAAAGGGCCTGGAGGACGCCAAGAAGGAGGGCATGGAGAGAAGCAAGTCCGTGCTGCTGGGGCAAAGCATCCATGACGATGTCGAGCGGACCCGCTCGCTCTACAACGCCATGCTGAACAAATTGATGACGATCGACGCGTCACAGGGCTTTAATGCCCGCACCATTTCCGTTTCGGAGCCCGCCATCCTGGAAGGTGAGCCCGTCTATCCCAAGAAGGTAAGGGGATTGTTGATCGCGGCGTTTTTGGGATTGGGTTTCGGCCTGGCCATCGCGTTTTTCTTTGAGTACATCGACGATTCGATCAAACTGGCGGAGGAGGTGGAGCGGGACCTGCAGTTGCCATTCCTCGGGATGATCCCCGCCGCCCAGTGGAACCCCGATGACCTCAGCGTGCATCGCCTCGACAGGCTGAAGCAGCAAGGGGGCGTGGCGGAATCCTATCGGGTGGTGCGCTCCGCCATCATCTTTTCCACGCCGCGCGAGAAACTGCGCTCGATGCTGGTGACCAGCGCGGTCCCGCGCGAGGGCAAGACGACCACCTGCGTGAATCTCGCCATCGGTTTTTCGCAGGTGGAGGATCGCGTGTTGCTCATCGATGCCGACCTTCGTCGCGGTGAAATCCACAAGTATTTCGGCTTTGAGAAGGACAAGGGCCTCGCCGATATCCTGCTGGGCGAAGCGACCGCGGAGGAAGTGATCAAGCGCGGCGACGTTGCCAAACTCGACGTCATCACCTGCGGCGCCTATCCCGCCAATCCGGCGGAACTGCTCCTCGGCTGGCGCTTAAAGGAGTTCCTCGACTGGGCGTACAAGCATTACGACCGCGTGGTCGTGGATTGCCCGCCCGTCATGGGCATCGCCGACAGCGCCATTCTCGGCTCGGCGGTGGACGGAGTGCTCTTCATTATTTGGGCGGGCCGCACGTCGCGCCGTTACGTTCGCGTGGCGAAGATGACGGCGGTCAGCCGTGGGGCCAAAGTATTCGGCTTTATCTTGAACAACCTCGAACCCGGCCGCGTCGGCTACTACCATTACTATCCGTACTACTACAGCTACTACTCCCGCGGTTACTACTACGCCCACAAGGAAGATGAGGGCAAGGGCGGCGACATCAAGGGCATTGAGGTGCCGACCCAGGAAGACGGCAAGGACCAGATCGACGACGTGTATTGACGGCCGCTGATCCGCGCGATGGTTCGACGCCGGAAGCGATGGCAAACCCGATGGCCAGCGGCAACGCCACCACACCGACGGTCACACCCGCAGCGAGGTCGGACAAAAAGGTCGCGCGGTCGTAGCCGCGCAGCGCGTCGAATAATTTGGGACGAAAACCAAACCTGTGGCGAAGAGTAGTAACAAACGGGGGACGTGGCGCAAGGAAAAAACAGATCTACGCCGGTCGCTTTGCTGAGGTTAGATCATCCAGTGGGACCGCCGCA
Source organism: Verrucomicrobiia bacterium (assembly GCA_041476745.1). GTDB lineage: Bacteria > Verrucomicrobiota > Verrucomicrobiia > Palsa-1439 > Palsa-1439 > Palsa-1439. Next base: position 9,543 of record JBGOTY010000062.1, read on the forward strand.
GCGGGTGCTGTCCTGAATGTGATACGTCCGCACATCATCGCTGTTTCGTAAGTCCAATGAGTATGCGGTTCAATTTTTCTAAGTTTTGCTCGCCAATCGCGAAATCTCTTTACCATCTCTTGTCTGCCAGATGCCGGTATTCAGAACTTGAATGGTGTCGGTTATTGCCTGCTTAAACGCTGGTAATGAACTTTCAGAGTGGAACGGACTGTGAAAGGCAGGTCGATGGAATGCACGCGCAAGCAAATTCAGAATTTCTCGATCACTCAGTACTGGCGTTTGTTCTGCGAAATGTCTCAACTCGATTGGGTTATCTGGAAAGACATTCCCTTCAAAAAACCTTCGCAGTAGTGATTCACAGTTATAGCGAAGCTTCTCTTCAAATTCTTCACCAGACCAAATATCGCAAGTGTGAATACCATTTGCCTCTGCATGGCCCTTAATCTTATCGCGAAAAGCTGCGGACACTGAACTTGCGCACACCAACCTAAACACATCAGGCTTCCCATTTGCGCTGGTATGCGAAACCGCTACAGCGGACGAGACGGAGGCCAAGAGGACTTGAAAACATGTTTTCTGCGAAACGAATCCCCCAGTTAAGTGGCGTTATATGAATGCATTAGAAATGCGGTGGTTGGAAATTGGCAAAACGATTTGCGGGGGTCCGCCTTCGCGAGACCGCTACGGCACGACGGGTCGGCGCGACTTGCTGCTGTGCGGAACCCGTCCGTCTTCGCCAATGCTACCGGCGGCAAGCGGAGCGCTTGCCCTACAATTCCAAACTGGAAGGGGGCGCGATTTATGTGTGAATCAGTGAAACCGGAACACTCAAACGTCGAAGATCACGGTGGCGCGCCAAGTGGTGTCGGGCAGTTGTTCGACGCGCAATTGATGATAGGTGACGGCTTTGATTTCTTCGTTGGCCTGCGAGCGGGCGAAGTCGATGGTCTCGCCGTGCAGCGTGGCTTTCAAGCTCTGGGAGTTGAGATGAAGGAATTCAAAGTCGTCGTAGAGGACATGGTTGGCTTCCACTTCGTAGAGCAATTCCGTCAGCCAATCGTGCAGGAGGTCTTCCAGTGAGGCGACTTTCAGTTCCACAAACCGCTGGCTGCCAGTTCCCGATTTCTGCAGCGTTCCCAGCGCCTCGAAAAGGGCTGCCGCGGCATTGCGGAACAATTCCTCCAGTGTTCCGCCGAAGATGTGGGCGCCGATGTCCGCCGTGTGCTCGAAAAACTCGAACCGCTCAGCCATCCTTCGATGATGCCCACCGCGCCTTGCGCTCCGCAATCAGTTTGTCGAACTTTTCCTGCTGGGCGGGCCGGAGCACGGCGCGAATGTCGTGCGCGACATACGCGCGCTGGACTGCGAGATCAGACTCCAGCGAAGCGACTTTCGCGGCCTGGGCGCGGATCGCGGTCTCGTCGATGGTCTCCGCGCGGATGGTGTCACGTAACGCGCGCCGCTCGGTTACGACCTGCTCGATCAGCGGCCCGACGGTTGGCTGGTACTTGCGGAGGATGGTTTTTACTTCCGCTTTCTGGTCGGCGGTCACGCCGAGTTGCGCCAGTTTCAGCGCGAACCGGCCCTTGCTGAAACCGACGTCGTTAGTGGTGTCCGCGTGCGCGAGGAACGCGAAGAAGCCGCCTACGGTCAAGACCATGACGGCGCCCGCTGCGATCAATACTTTGGTGTGTGTCTTCATATTCTGTATATCCTTTCTCACAACACAAGACGCAGCGGGAGCGGAGAAGGTTACAGAAGTTGGGAAGTCACTTGGAAAGGAGTTTGGAGAATCCCTCATCAGGATGATACACCCACACGCGTTTTGGATTTCGCGGCGAATACAAGATCCAGACATTCATACCGATGGACGCCCAAGGGCCAATGCTTGGAACGGCTACCACTTGTCTCCCGTCAATGGTGGCAAACGAAAGTCGCTTCCGTGTACTCCAGCCCTTACGGGGCAAAACTTCTGCACGGGCGACGATTCCACTTCGAAGCAGACAATGGAGTTGCAGAAAAAAGCAAATCAACAGCAATGGACTGATCACAAGGTACAAGGCGACGAGGATCGCTGCCGATGCCATGATCCGACGCAACTCTTGTGCAGAGTGCGATTCCAAATCGCCCACCTCTTGGGCCAGCCTTTGATAGCGGGCATCACGCTCAGTTACCGGCGGTTTGGCAGTCAGTTTCTGAACCCAAGTTCGTGCCTCAAGCTCGCGCGTTTCAATTGCCTGGAAAGTTCCGCCTATCAATTTCACGAAAACAAAGACGCCAAACACCAGCATGAGTGAGAACCATATAATTGGCACGTTGCATCGCAGCCGGCGCGGTGGCGACACGAGCAATTCAGGCGGAGGAGTATTGGAGTTGTGGGCAGTCCGAAAGCGTTCGCGCTTCTGTTGGAGCAACGATTCGCGCTCTTGCCGGGCGGCCATATTATATGCAGTCAAGCGATTGAAGAACTTTTTCAATGCGCTCATTGCTATCTCTCTGTGCAGAGAAAGTAGCGGCGCGCCTTGTGCCTTGCCATTACAATCCGCCTGTGCATTTGTAAGGTGGGTTGATCGCGAAGCAGGGTCCGCGGAATCGACCAAGCTAGCCGTGGTGTTCGTCTTTGGGAGCGGCTTTGGCGCCCGTCTCATGCTGCAGGCGCAACTGGCCGCAGGCGGCGTTGATGTCGGTGCCTTTTTCCAGGCGCAGGGTGCTGGTGACGCCGTGCGTCTGAAGCGTGTGCTGGAACATCTTGCAGCGGTCGCGGTCCGGGCGTTTCCAGAGGAGGCCTTCGACGGGGTTGCAGGGGATGAGGTTCACCTTCGCGCGCAGGCGCCGGGCAGCGGCACCGAGTTTGTGCGCCTGCTCCAAGGAATCGTTCACGCCTTCGATGAGAATGTACTCGAAGGTCATCATGCGTTTTTTCGTGTTCACGTAGTAGTCGCAGGCGTCGAGGAGTTCCTTCAGCGGGTGCTTCTTGTTCACGGGCATGATCTTCTCGCGGACCTCATCGGTCGCGCCGTGCAGCGAGACAGCAAGCCGAATTTGCATTGGTTCGTCGGCGAGCTGTTTGATCTGCGGCACGAGACCGACCGTGGACACCGTGATCTTGCGTGCGCCGATGCCGAGACCCCACGGGGCATTGATGATCCGCAGCGCGTGCATCAGGTTGTCGTAATTTGCCAGCGGTTCGCCCATGCCCATCACAACAATGTTGTCGATCACTCTTTCACTCGTTCTTGTCCTCGTCCTCATCCCCGGAATTTTTTCCGTGTCTGAATTCGAGGACGATAAGAAGCGTTCAATCGCCAGCACCTGCCCGACGATTTCCTCCACGCCCAGATTCCGTTTCCACCCGTCGAGCCCGCTCGCGCAGAACTTGCAGCCGTACGCGCAACC
>JBGOTY010000063.1:0-12704 GCA_041476745.1 Verrucomicrobiia bacterium
AACCGCCGTCGGGCCATTGGTCAGCGCCAACTGCCCTCCTGACAAAAGAACATTTCCAACCGCATTGGTATCAAGCCCAACTGCGAGGTATCCGGAAAAACTACCGCTTCCGTTAACGGTCAGCAGCCCCGCCGAACCGGGTTCTGGACCCAATGCGGCCACGTTCGAAACCACCACGCTGCCATTCGCCAAGACAACATTGCCTCCCAGGTTGAGGACCGTGTTGGTCGGCCCGGTCACCGTGACCGCCGAATTCGAGATCACCAACACTCCTCCATTACTGATCGACAGGGAAGCAAGCACCGTTAGCGGCAGGTTGGTTCCAATATTCGAAACCAGCAGCGTATTGGTCGAGCTGCCCGAACTCCAGAGGCTCAGGTCGTTGACGGTCATCGTGTTGGGGAAGCTGACGGCTGTCGCCAAATCGACCGTAACAATCTTCGAGATGGAGTTGGTAACGTAGATTGACTGCGCGTTGGTCGGCGCCAGGCCGAGCGACCAGTTGGTGGCGGTTTCCCACTTGCCACTGGCCGACGTGATCCACGAATTCGTCTGGGCGGAAGCTGCCGGATGCCCAAAGGCGCTCGTCAGGAGAACCCCGACGCACACTATTAATGACCGCCGATGAATCAGTTTGTTCTTCACGATCTTTCAACTCGACTCAGGTCGGCGCATTTCTAAACGGAAACCAATGGTAAACCACGCCCTTCTTCCAATCGCCGAGCGCCGTCGAGTTGTTCTCAGGGAACGGATTGGCCGGACAACTCCGGCAGAAGTTGGTATACGCGATCCACTCCGCGTGACCATCACAGAGAACAAAGTTACCGCCGCCGAAGTGCCGCGCGGCTGCGAAAGTGGCGGTCGTTTCGGGAAAATTGTCTTCCGGTTCTTCCGCAAACAGAATCGTGACAGCGGGCGCGACGCATTGGCCGCGCTGGAATTGGGCCGGCCCGCTCGGATCCATGCGCGCATTGAACGCGTACGTGAAGTACGGGACGGAGAGCGAAGGCGATGCGGTTAAGTTGGTCACGCTGGGGCAAATCCAGAGGCTTTTTGTGAGCGGCCCCGGCGGCTTACCCGCAAGGTATAAATCCACTAACCGCGGTTGTTTGAGGTAAGGCGGCACCACATCGTACCAGGCATTGAGGTTCGGCCCCCCGTCAATCTGAGTTGCTCCGTTACCCTCAATCGGCCAGTAGTCCCTCTGGTCTGCGGCATAGAGGCTGAAACCCAGGCCCCATTGATGCATATTGCTGAGACACACCGCCGCCTTCAACGTATCCTGGGCCGTGTTCAGCGCCGGCAGCATCGTCCCCACCAAAATGGTTCCAAGGGAAATAACCACCAGCAGCTCGGTAAGAGTGAAGCCTCTCGTTTCGAGTTCGGTTCGTTCTTTCATCCTCACCCTCCCACTAACTAGCCCATGAACCGCATCGGACAACAGAAGAAGTGCCCGTCCTCCAGCCTGGGCCGTTGATAACATATTTGCTGGGGGCCTACAACTTAAAGCAGGCTTTCGAAAGGGCGTTTGCCCCGCAATAACCTGGTGCGCGAAGGAAATGGGGTCTCATTATCAAACAATTTTGGCCTCCCTTGGGCGGACTCTCTCCACCACCATCTTCCCGACAACCAATCCGCCTGCCCAAAAAACGAAGGAGAGGCCAGCTTGGCCTCTCCGCTTGCCAGGCCTCCGGGAACGCCGAAGACCCGTGTCTGTTGGATCGCCCTCTGCCGAATCAGCGGGCGGCGGCTTGCTCCTGCGCGTGTACCGGCAGACCAAACGCTTGCTCCGTGTTGATCTGGAAGTACTCGTTCTTGGCCGCCTTCGACGTCAACGGTTCGAGGAACCGCTTCAGGTTGTCCACCGAATCCGCTTCCCACAGGCAATCGGCCCGCCGACCGTCCGTGCTGGGCAGATAAGAAACCGCCTTCAGGCCTTTCGGCAACCTCCCCTGTTGGACCATCGGGCCGATCTGGCTCGTGATCCCCTCCCACGTCTTGGAATCCGTGATGTTGTGATGAATCGCTACGAACATGACTGCTACTCCTTTCGGTTGAGTTAACTGCGTTCGCCATCGCGGTACGATCCCTACCGCTCCCCTGGCATTCTAAAAAAACGCTAGCACACCTCCCCACGAATGCAAAAAATAATTTGTGAATTTTTCTAACGATAAAAAAGGCCGAAATTAACTGGCCGAAACGCGCCGACCGGGGAGCCGCTTGAAAAACAGTCGCAGCCGCGCTTGCTTTTGGTTGCTGTAACATTTCCAGCGCTGCCGCCGTCTTGTGTTGGTGAACGGAATGACCAAAATCGAACGCCGAACCAGAATCCCCTGATAGGCCTGCCCCGCAGAGCGATTCCTGTCTCCCATCTCCCGTCCCCATCCCCCGTCTCCTGACTTCCCCTACGGCACCAGCCGCACGTAATAGTACCGTGCGGGCCTGTTGGTCGCGCCGCCGACATCAAGAAAATTCGTCGTGGATTCCCCCGAGCTGGTCGCGGTGACGAATGGACTAAGATTGCTGAAGTCGTTCGTGAATCCTCCACCAGCGTCGCCAGTGGACACAAGCACCCGATAGGTCTTATTGGTAACCGTTGTCCAGGTGACGCGGAGGTTATTGCTCTCGCGAGTGATTGACGTAATGCGCAATGCCGAGTTGGGATCATTGGGATCTGTTCCCGCCGTCAACTCCGCGAGGTTGCTCATCCCATCACCGTCAAGATCCCCATCCGCCCCGTCCTTCCCAAACGGTGACAACGGATCGAGGACATGTGTTTGCTCCCAACCGTTCGGCAATCCGTCGCCGTCGGCGTCCAGTCCCGGGCCCAGCGTGACCAGTCCGGTGATCAACGTTCCGCTGGCGTGGATAAAGTGCCCGCAGGCGTTGGTGATCACCAACCGGTCGATGTCCAGCGTGCCGCCGGTTTGTGTCAACGTGCCGCTCCGCACCTCCAGCACCGCGGTCACGACATCGTTGGTGACTCGAAGCTGGCCGCCCGTCACCGAGACAATGCCCGTTGCTGCGCAATCGAAAGTGCCGACGGTCAGATTGGAATAAACCAGAATCTTCCCGCCCGCTACCGTCAATGTTCCCTGAGATGCGCTGGTCAAGGCCACGACGATGTTTCGCAGCAGTGTCGTGCCGTTGGACGCCGTCATCTGGGCCACACCCTGATTGCCGATAGTGGTTGTGGCATTCGTCACCGTCAACTGCCCGCCCGTCACCCACACCGCGCCGGTAGCACCGGGAAACACACTGACGTCCAGTATCCCCGGCAGTATGTTGGTGCCGCCCGCCAGCGTCACCGTGCCCTGCGAGCCGCTAAAGACGCCGACCGTAACGTCCCGCGCCAGCCACGTGCCATTGGACACCGTCATCCGGCCTACGCCGGAAGAACCGATGTTGATTGAGCTGTTCGTCACCGTCAACTGCCCGGCTGTCAGCCACACTGTGCCGTCCGATCCTGGGAACACCCCAGTCGAGAGGGACGACAGCATGTTGGTGCCACCTGCCACCGTCAGCGTCCCGCTGCCCGAGCGGCCAACATCGACGCTCCCTACCAGCCACGTGCCGTTGGACACTGTCATCCGGCCCACGCCGACAGCGCCGACTGCTGCAGTGCCATTGGTCATCGTCAACAGCCCGCCCGTAACCCACACCGTACCGGTTCCTGCAAACTCTCCAAGCGTAAGGGACGATGACACCGTGTTGGTGCCACCCGCCACCGTCAGCGTCCCCTGCGAGCCGTCATAGATGCTGACACTAGCGTCCAACGTCCGCCACGTGCCGTTGGACACCGTCATCTGGCCCACACCTTGCTCGCCGACAATGGTATCGTCGTTCGTCACCGTCAACTGCCCGCCGGTCAGCCACACTGCCCCTGTGGCGTTCCCATTCTGGCCAATGCGCAACGAGAACGCCAGCGTGTTGGTGCCGCCGGCTACGGTCAGTGTCCCCTGCGAGCCGCTATTTGCGCCGACCTGAACGTCACCCGCCTGCCAGGTGCAGTTGGATACCGTCATCTGGCCCACGCCAGAGTTGCCGACAGTGGTTGTGCTATTCGTCCCTAGCAACCGCCCGCCCGTCAGCCACACTACCCCCGTCGCGTTGGCCGACTCGCCGATATGCAAGGTTGACGATACTGTGTTGGTGCCGCCCGCCACCGTCAGCGTCCCTTGTGAGCCGTTGGTTAGGCCGACATTAACGTTCCGCGCCTGCCAGATGCCGTTGGACACCGTCATCTGGCCCACACGTCGCAAGCCGACATCGGTTTCGCTGTTCGTCACGGTCAATTGCCCGCCCGTCACCCACACCGCCCCGGTCACGCCTCCGACACCGAGGTTTGACGATAGCATGGTCGTTCCGCCCGCAATCGTCAGCGTCCCCTGCGAGATGCTGCCGAATAAACCGACAAGAACCTGTTGCGCCAGCCAAGTGCCGTTGCTGACCGTCATCTGGCCCACGCCAAAATAGCCGAGATAGGTTTCGTTGTTCGTCACCGTCAACTGCCCGCCTGTCAGCCACACCGCCCCAGTCGAGATCGAGTTCAATCCGGCCACGAGGAACGACGACAGCGTGTTCGTGCCGCCCACCAGCGTCAGCGTCCCCTGCGAGCCGGGAAAGAGCCCGACATTAACTTCCGTCGTCGCCAGCCACGTGCCACTTTGTACGGTCAGACTGCCGCTGCCGCTTGACCCCACATCGGTCGCAACGCTCGTGGTCACCAACCGGGCTGCCGCATTGTTGAGAATTGCCCCGCCATCCACGATGAATCGTCCGCCACTCAGTCCATCCACCTGCACCGCGCCGCTCTGGATCTGCAGCGAGCCGCCGTTGGAGATGCTGAGGGAGTTTAAGATCCGCAACGGGGTATTCGTTCCCGGATTCGTGAGCGCCAAGGTATTCACCGTTCCCACCGGTCCCGACAAGAACAGATTGCTGATGGTCATCACGCCCGGTATGGCCGCCGTGAAGCTGTCAATAAGGGCCGTCTTGGTCGTCGCATTGGTGATCAGCACCGCCGCCTGATTGTTGGAAGGCGCAACGCCGAGTGACCAGTTGTTGGTGATGTCCCAAAAGCTGCTGACGCTATTGGTCCAACTGTTCGTCAACGCCGCGTCCGCGAGGCTGGCAGACAGAACCAGCCCGATCCCGCAAAGAAGTCGCTTCAATTTCATGACCACACCCTTCCGCTGACGCCGACCCGAGAAATGGTAGAAGAAGGAGCAAACGTAACCCGCGCTTCTCCGCCCCACATCCAAGCAAAATCAGGCTTCCAAGTCGAGGTATTTCGTCCCTACGGCACCAGCCGCACGCGATAGTACCGCGCAGGTTGGTTCGTCGCGCCGCCCACGTCGAGGTAGTTGGTGGTAAAGAAGCTGTTGCCGGGGACGAAAATCGGTCCGCCGATGTCGCCGAACGAATTACTGTAGCCGCCGAAGACATCACCGGCAGTTGCCTGCACGATGCCCGTGTAGCCTTGCGGCATGTTCCACGTGAGCAGAACGTCGCTGCCCTGCGCCGTGATCGAGGTGATGGAGAAGTTCGTGGCGTCAAGCACGGTGACGTTGAAGGAGCAGACCGCCTGGTTACCCGCGGAGTCGACCGCCGTGCAGGTGACGAGCGTGGTGCCGACGCTGAACGTGCTGCCCGATGCGGGAGCGCAATTCAAAGACATAACGCCACCGCAAGTATCAGTCGCAGAGGCCGAAAAGGTAACGACAACGCCGTTCGCGCCGGTTGTGTTCGTCAGAATGTTTCCGGGACAATGGATGACCGGCGGTTGGTTATCCACAACAGTGACCAACTGCGTCGCGGTGGCGCTGTTGCCGCACGAATCGAACGCCGTCCACGTGCGGGTGATCACATTGGTGTTACCGTTGGGCAATGTCTCATGGAACACCACGCTCGTAATCGACCCGCAACTGCTCAAGGCCGTGACGTTCGGCGCCGACGGAGGCCCGCTCAGGAGTCGCAGCGCTGCGGTCCAGTTTACGCCGCTGCCAGATGTGCTTACGAGTTGCGCCACGATGAAGCCCACGATGTTGGCTGGGCCGGAAATGCCAAACTGGTCAACCACAGGCATGATCAAAACGGCCCCCGCGCCGATGCTATTAAACGCCTGGCTTACCTGCGCATTTCCGATAATCGTCGGGATATTTCCCACCGAAACGGTGCAGCCGCATCCATTTGTTGTCATATCGGCCAGCCAGGCACCGTTGTTCTGATAATTGCCAAGATTGATCTTACCCGCCTTGCCGCTTCCGATTTCAGAGTCGTTGATAAGGAATGTGTCTCCAGTCGATCTACCGGTAAACTCGTTACTGGTAATCCCGAAGGGAATGGGACCCGTCACGGCCAGAAGGCTGGCTGGCGCATCACTGAGGCACTGTACCGTCGCGTCGGGCGGCACGGCCTTGAACACGATGGTCTGGGCGGCCACCGGCGTCACCGCCAAAGGCAGCAGAAGGATGCGCAGCGCCCAACGCTTCCCGACGACCCCCAAAAGTCGGCAATCGATCATTACGCGCGCTTATCCATTACCACAGAAGAGGCATTGCCAGAAGACTATAATAGCATACCCACAACGGCGAGAGGGCACTCTCTCCGGGCGGGCGCACCCTCTACGGCACCAGCCGCACGCGATAATACCGCGACGGGAAGTTTGTCGCACCGCCGACATCGAGGTAGTTGGTCGTAATGATCGCGGTATTCGTGGGAACCACCATCGGGCCCAGGTCCGTGAAGCCGTTCGTCGTATAACCGCCGGGGCCGGCGGTGGCCACCTGAAGAATGTTGCTTCTGCCGCCCACCGCTGTCCAGGTGACGTTAACATCGTTGCCGGTCCTGACGGCGCTCGTGATGCGAAACGCGAGTGGCAGCGGGTCCAGCCGCCAGAGTTCGAAGCCATGGAGCGCGTCGTTGGCGTCGAAGTAGAGTGTATTGTTGCACACCGTCAGCAGTTCGGTGACCGAATTGCCCGGGCCCAGGGTAAGATCCATCACTTGCGAGACGGTTGCTCCGTCATATTTCCACACCTCAATCCCGCTGATGTTGTCGTTGCCGACGAAATACAGCGCATCATAGACCGACATGGCATAGTAACCGCCGCCGCCCGCCAGACTGGTCACGCGCGTGGCGGTCGCCCCGTCGTATTTCCAGAGTTGGGCGCCATTGGTGGGATCGCTCGCCGTAAAATAGAGCGCCTTCTTAAATGTTGCCCAAAAAGTCGGCGCGGAATCGCCAACCCCCGCATTGATATTCGTGACCAGTGAGAAACTGGTGCCGTCGTATTTCCAGGGCTCGAAACCGCTGCTCCCGTCGTTGGCGCTCAGATATAGCGCGCCATTGAACGTCATGAGACTCGCAAAGATTGGGTTGGTGAGATTGACCGAGGTCTCGTCGGGCAGCGTGAGAGTGCCCACGCGCGAAGCATTCGTGCCATTGTATTTCCAAAGTCCAAACCCGGTGCCGTCGGTGGCGTCGAAATACAGCGCGCCATTGAACGGAACCAGCGGCGACGGGTCCGAATCCCCGCCGCCGGGATTGATATCGGTCACGCGCGTGCTGTTCGTGCCGTCGTAGCGCCAGAGTTCGCGTCCGGCCGTGCCCTGGGCGGACGAGGCCGAGGAGAAATAGAGCGCATTGTTGAACACCACAAAATTAAAGGCATCGCCGAAGTTCGAGGTAATCCAGGTAAAATTGGTGCCGTCATACTTCCACAGACCGTCCCGCAGTGGCACGGATGAATTCACCGGAAAATACATCGCGCCATTGAACGTCACCGGGCTTTGAGCCGGGTAAAAAAAGTTCGCCCCCACATTGGTGGCGATCGCGAGACTGGTCCCGTCGAACTTCCAAAACGTTTCCGTGGTGTTGTTGGTGCTGGCCGTGAAGTACAACACGTTGTTGAACACCCCCGCGTTTCCCGGGCTGGAGTTGCCGCTACCGGAATTGATGTCGGCCACGCGCGCAACCGCGCTGCCATCGTACTTCCACAACTCGCGGGCCGTCGGGACATCCGTCGCCGCAAAATACAGCACGCCGTTGTACACCGTGAGATTGGCCGGACTCGAACTCGCGGCACCGGGATTGATGTCGGCGACACGCGTCGCGCTGCTGCCATCGTATTTCCACAATTCCAGGCCGCTGCTCCCGTCGGTGGCCGCAAAATACAGCACGCCGTTATACACCGCGGGGCCGGCCGGACTCGAGCTGCCTGCTCCCGAGGCAATGTCCGTCACCCGCGACGGCGCGTTGACGCCGTCGTACTTCCACAACTCCGTGCCATTGACGCCGTCGTTGGCCGAAAAATAGAGCAGGTTGTTGTACACCACAAAGTTCGCGGGACTGGAACCCGCGCTGCCGCTGCGAATGTCCGCGACGCGAAAACCGCCATTGAGCTCTCCGTCGTAGGCCCACAGTTCAGCGCCCGATGTGCCGTCGTTGGCCGAAAAATACAGCAACCCGTTGTACACCGTCAGTCCCGAGGGACTCCCGTTGGCCGTGCCGAAATTGACATCGATGGCCAGCGAGACGTTCGTGCCGTCATACCTCCACAACTCCGCGCCGACCGTGGTATTGCTGGCCGCGAAATACAACGCGCCGTCGTACACCGTCAGGCCGGTCGGGGTGGAACTGAGGCTGCCGGCATTGATGTCACTGATGCGGGTCGTGTTTGTACCGTTGTACTTCCACAACTCGGCGCCAAAACTGCCGTCCGTGGCCGCGAAATACAGCGCCCCGTTATACACCGTCAGGCTGGAAGGATTCGAACCGGCCGAGCCGGGATTGATATCGGCGACACGGCTGGCGTTCGTCCCGTCATACTTCCAAAGCTCGATCCCACTGGTGCCGTCCAGGGCGCGAAAATACAGCGCATTGTTGAACACCGTCATGAACGCGGGCGCGCCGAGTCCCGCACCGGGGTTGATGTCCGTCACACGGGTAAGCGTCGTCCCGTTGAACTTCCAGAGTTCGATGCCGTGCGTCCCGTCGTTGGCCGCGAAGTAGAGTTCGTTGTTGAATACCACCAGGGACGACGGGCTCGAGCTGGCCGGCACGGTATTGATGTCTGCCGCCAGACTGACAATCTCCCGTACCTGTTGGGCCGGAATCGCCACCACCATGGCCATGAAAAGCAAGGCGACGCTGCCTCGACAGGCCGCGCGCACCCACAGACAACTCTTGCGTCTTCGCCCCATGGAGGGTGAACTGCTCCACGAACCAGTAAAATGCACGCCCACGAGAAAGTCAACCCGATTCACCCGCTACGGCACCAGCCGGACGCGGTCGCAGTGAGTTAGACGCGCTCAGCGCTTACCACGCGTCTCCGCGAGAATAATCTGCAGAAATCGTCGCGTGGATGATGGTGCGCTTTGATGAGCGCGTCTACCGTCACTACTTCTTGGAGATGGTAACGACGCCGTGGCCCCACTGCGCAACGAATAGGAGAGAGCCTGTGGGGACTTTCCGCTTGTCGGCGTCGGTGCGTTTCGCTAGCGTACCGTTCCGTGAGCGGAAAATCGACCATGCCGACTCCGGCCGCCCACCGTGAAGTATTCGAGGCCTGATGGACCTGACGCTCAGTCGACGAACTATTCTCTCGATCATCCGGACGGTGTTCTACGCCTGTCTTGTGGTGGTTCTCGCTCTGTGGAATGGCGAAATCAAAGGCACCGCTGATGCCGTCCTGGCCGGCGCCCTCTATGGCGATTACCTGACCTGGCTTATTTGGAGCTTTATCGAATTGCCGGAGAATCTGCTCCACGGGTGTTATGACCTCTGTCTGTACACCTTCTTCGCCCTGCTGGTGAGCCGGATGCGGAAGATTGACCTGAGTGCGGATATGGATGGCGAATTCCTGGCAATCATGTCCCTGGCCTTCCTATTCGTGATGGGGATCAAGATCCTTTACCTCACTTTTGTTTTCGCGGAGAAAGAGCTTGAAGATGACGACTGAAACGAGCGTCCAGAACCAAATCAGCGAAGCGTTGGCAGAACTCACCACCGCGTTGAGCATCAAGTAAGCGGACAACGCACTCTATCGTTTCTTACCACGCGTCTCCGCGACAATGATCTGCGGAATCGCGGCGTAGAAGATGGTCGCTTTGATGAGCGCGTCCACTGGCACAACCTCGTTGGTCTGGTGCGCGTAGATTTCGTGTTGGGGGCCGAAACCGATGGTGGGGATGTTGTGGCGGCCAGCCGTGGCGACGCCGTTGGTCGAGAATGTCCAGCGATCGACGCGCGGTTTTTTGCCGAGCGCGATGGTCCCGGCTTTCACGCCGGCGCGGACGAGCGGATGTTTCTCGTCGAGCACCCAAGTCGGGAAATATTTCTGCTGCCCGACTTTCAGGCCGGTCCAGGCGACGGCGTCATAATTCAAAATCTCGACTTTGCCTTTCGCCTTCTTCACGGATGGCAACGCTTGGATTTCCTTCACCGACAATTGCGGCGTTTCGCCCTTGGTCATGCGACGATCAAGGTAGATCGTGCATTCATCCGCCACGGCGTTGAACGACGGCGTCTTGGCTTCAATACACGTGACGGCCACAGTGCCGATGCCGAGAAACTTGTCGTACTTCAGCCCGCGCCGGTTGAGTTTGTCGATGTCCTTGATGATGTCGGCCATCTTGGTGATGGGATTGTCGCCGCGTTCGGGCGCGGAAGCGTGGCAGGAACGGCCCTTGACGGTGACCTTGATTTCCATGCGACCGCGATGTCCTCGATAGACGCCGAGATGCGTCGGCTCGGTGATGACCACGTAGTCCGGCACCATCTTCTCTTTTTCGATGACGTGCAACAGGCACAAGCCGTCGCAATCCTCTTCCATCACGCTCCCAACAACCCACAGCGTGTAGTCGCCGCCGAGCCCCAACTGTTGGATCGCCTTGCCCGCGTACACCATCGACGCCACAGAGGTCTTCTGGTCGCACGCGCCGCGTCCATAGATCTTGCCGTTCTCGAACTTGCCCTTGAACGGGTCCCACTTCCACTGGCTGCGGTCGCCGACGTGCACGGTATCGACGTGGGAGTCGATCATGATCTTCGTCTTGCCCTTGCCGATCCGGCCGATGACGTTGCCCATCTTGTCGAACCAGACCTTGTCGAAGCCCACTTTGCGCATTTCCTGGGCGATGCGCTTGCAGACATTCCCCTCCGTACCGCTGAACCCAGGGATGGCGATGAGGTCGCGAGAAAACTTGATGATGTCCTTCTCATAGGACTTCACGGTACGGCGTAACAAATCGGCGGAAGGTGTCATGAATGTAATCCCCTTTCGTGCGCCCTGCCCTGTCATGCCGAGTCCCGTCATACGACGGGATCCCGCAGCATTGCGGGACTTGTCGAGGCATCTCTGTCGTTATGGCGAGAAACCGCCAGCTCCTCTCAGGATGACAAATCGGAAGAACGCAAGGCGACTTGTACAATTTTGACTCTTGCCCGTCAACAAATTCGTTGACATAATAAAGCTGTGTTCTACCAGCCGAAGGACATCCAAAAGGCTCTCGAGCTCAAAGCGGAACTGAAGGAACGGGGCGCGTTCCTTGCCGGCGGCACGGACATCGTAGTCCTGATGAACCACGGCAAAGCCGCGCCCGAGAACTTCATCGACCTCACACACATCCCCGAATTGCGGGTGATTCACAAGCACAACGGCACGCTGGAACTGGCCGGCAACGTCACCTTCGCGCAAACGGGGAAACTGCCGATCCGCTGCCTCGCGCAGGCTTCCTTGAGCGTCGGCGGGCCGGGAATTCGCGAACTCGGGACCATTGCGGGCAATCTCGCGACCGCCTCGCCCGCCGGCGACGGTTCCACCGCCCTGCTCGCGCTCGATGCGGAAGTGGAATTGACCAGCGTGCGCGGGACGCGACGGCTGCCGCTCGAGAAGTTTTTCCTCGGCTATCGCAAGACCGCCCTCGCAGCCGATGAGATGATCACCAAGGTCTTCATCCCGACGAACTACCAGACCGATTGGGCCAAGAACGGCAAGCGCGGCGCGATGAACATCGCGATTGTGGCGGTGGCGGTGGCGATTACCCCGAAGAGGGAAGTCCGCATTGCGCTGGCGTCCGTCGCGGCGACGCCGATGCGCTGTTATCAGGCGGAGAAATTTCTGGCAAATAACGGCCTGACCACGGAGACGATTCGGCAGGCCGTCCAGTTGGTTCGCAGCGAGATCAAACCCATCACCGATCATCGCGCCAGCGCGGACTACAAGGTGCACGTGTCCGGCGTGATGGTGCGGCGGTTGTTGGAGAATCTGGTGAACGCATGAAGAAACCTGCGAAAGCGAAATCGACCAACACCTGTCTCTGGCCGCTCCGCTTCAAGCTGAATGGCAGGAAGGTCTCGGCGCAGGTGCCGCCAACGCGGACCTTGCTCGATTTTCTGCGGCTGGAACTGGGCCTGACGGGCACTAAGGGCGCCTGTCTCGAAGGCGAATGCGGAAGCTGCTACGTGTTGGTGGACGGCAAGCCGATGAACTCCTGCCTGATGCTCGCGCCCCAGGTCCAGGACCGTGAGGTCACGACCATCGAGGGACTGGCGCGAAACCAGAAGCTCGATGTGATTCAGCAAAAGTTCATCGACTGCGGCGCGGTGCAGTGCGGCTATTGCACCCCGGGCTTGATTCTGGCGGCAAAGGCGTTGCTCACCGAGACCCCGCACCCGACCCGCGAAGAGTTCCTGGTCGG
>JBGOTY010000064.1:0-12685 GCA_041476745.1 Verrucomicrobiia bacterium
ATTCAATCTCGCGCGGATGCCTGCACGGCTTGTCAACGGCCGTTTGCTGACAAGGAGGCGTATCATACGCTTTTGAGCGTCGATGCGACCAGCTACGCGCGGCGTGACCTGTGCGGCGTTTGCTTCGCCAGCGCACCGCGGGACGGTGTGGTCTCGTATTGGCAGGGCGAATACAAACTGCCGCCGCCACCTCCACCCGAGGCGATCCAGAAGGAAACAGCGGAAACGCTGTTGAGAAAGCTGATCGAATCAACGGATCCGTCCCATGCGGCGGCGCGCTATATCCTTGCGGTGATGCTGGAGCGGAAAAGAATTCTCAAGCATCGCGACACGGTACACGAGGAGAATGGCGATGATTTGCTCGTCTACGAGCATGCGCGCACGGGCGAGTCGTTTACGCTACCCGACCCACACCTGCGGCTGGATCAACTGGTGCACGTCCAGGAAGAAGTGGCCGCGCTATTGCAGCCGACCGCTGGAAACGCAAAGGCTGAGCCCGTGAGCGGGCCCAGCCCTGGCGTGTGAACCAATTGGCCGTTAGCTGACCTTTACTTCGATCTGCTTCGGCTTGGCATCTTCGGTCTTGGGCAGCGTGACATGCAGCACGCCATCTTTGAACCGCGCTTCGATCTTCCTCGCATCTACCGCCATCGGTAGCTCGATGGTCCGCGTGAACAAACCGTGAACGCGCTCGCTCAGGAAGTAGTTGGCTTCCTTTTGCTCGACTTCGTGCTTCTTCTCGCCCTTGATCGTGAGATAGTTGTCCTGCAAGGTCACCGTGACATCGTCCTTGGTCAGGCCGGGCAGATCAGCTTTGACGATCACATTGTCCTTCTCGACAACAACATCAATCGATGGGCTGAACGCCGCGTCGAAACCTCCCGGACGATGCAGCGATGTCTCGAACAACCGGTTCATCTCATTCTGGATCTCGGCGAGACTGCCGAATGGATCCCAAACATCCCTGCGTGGACTCCAACGAATCAGTGCCATATCGAACACCTCCATTTCTATTCTCTTTTCCTGCAAAACTCCTTTAGCAACGCGTGTGCCTGTGTCTTGGAAGGTTTGAGAAACAACGATGGCTGAAAGACTTCGATAAGAAGGCGAGAACTCTGGGGCATCAGTTTGTGCCAGGTTGACCAAGCAATGGTGTGACAGACGGCGTGCTTCGGGACAAGCTGACCCGCGACCTTGACACTCCGCAGCGTGTGCGATAGACATAAGGGCCATTTCGCGCAAACCATTCAGGTGGCTAGGTAGCTCAGCTGGTAGAGCACTGCACTGAAAATGCAGGTGTCGGCGGTTCGATCCCGTCCCTAGCCACCAGTTTTTTCTTGCCGCGCCGCCGCGAAGGAGGCAACGAAACTTGCTGAGTTACTTCAATTTTCTCGCGGGAATTGCGTTGATGCTTCTCGGCATCCGCAGTTTGCGGACAGGTTCTGACCGGGTTTTCGGCGCGAAATTTCGACAGTTGTTGCGCGGCGCCACCCAGGGAAGCGTCCGCGCGCTGTTGGCGGGATTTCTGGTATCCATCCTGGCCCCGAGCAGCACAGCGGTCGCATTGCTGGCCGTGGAAGCGGTCAATGCGGGTTATGTGGCGTTACAGCAAATGTTGGCATTGATGTTGGGAGCCAATATCGGTTTCACGATCACCGTCCAGCTGCTGGCGTTCAAGTTTTACATCTACAACGCCGTCTTCATCGCGGTGGGTGCGCCGCTCTACCTCTTCAGCCATCGTCAAAGCGTTCGCGGCGCCGGGCAGGGGCTTTTGGGGAT
This sequence comes from Verrucomicrobiia bacterium, assembly GCA_041476745.1. Taxonomy (GTDB): domain Bacteria; phylum Verrucomicrobiota; class Verrucomicrobiia; order Palsa-1439; family Palsa-1439; genus Palsa-1439. Next base: position 1,780 of record JBGOTY010000064.1, read on the forward strand.
CGGGTTTCTGTTGTTGGCGATTGAGATGTTGTCCCTGGCGGTGGCTCCCTGGAAGGACAGCGCGGAGATACGCGAAATGCTCCGTGTGTTGGAGAATCATCCACTGGGGCTGATGGCTTTTGCGCTCGCCCTGCAAGTCGGGCTGCAAAGTTCAACCACGGTCATTGGGATCGCGATCGCCCTGTGCGCGCAGCAAGTGCTTCCCCTGAACGCTGCCGTGGCGACGGTCCTCGGCGCGAACGTCGGGATCGCGGTGACCGCGCTGATTGCAGGCTACACCCGGACGGAGACCCGGCGCATGGCGATCGGCAATCTGCTGTTCAAGCTGGCGGGGGCGGCGGTGTGCCTACCGTTGCTGCCGTGGTTGATCCGCGTGCTGCAGCCGTTAAGTCCGTCGGGCGACACACAACTCGTGGCAAACGCCCACACGTTATTCAATGTGGCCCTCGCGATCGTGTTCCTGCCGCTCGTGCCGGTAGTCGCCCGGCTGTTGGAGAAGTTGGTGCCCGCGCGGGCCGAGGCCACGGGCGAATTTGGACCACGGTATCTTGACGAGTCCCCACCGGAAAGCCCGGCACTGGCGTTGGGGCAGGCGATGCGTGAAATCCTGCATATGGCGGATATCGTGCGCGAGATGTTGCGGAACGTGCATCGCTGCTTCCAGGAGGGGAACGAGACGTTGTGCGAGGAGGTTCGGAAGGAAGACGACAAGGTTGACCTGCTCAACAACGCGATCAAAGCCTACCTCACGCGGCTGTCCGAACAGGCCCTCAACACGGAGGAATCGCGGCGGGAGATTGCGTTGCTGACGTTTGCCACGGAACTGGAGAACATCGGCGACATCATCGACAAGAACCTGGTCGAGTTGGCGGAGAAGAAGATCACGCTGCAGGTGGAGTTTTCTACGGAAGGGCGGGTGGAATTGGAAGGGTATTTTCAGAAGGTGCTGGAGAATTTTGAGATTGCGATCTCGGCGTTTGCCAGCCAGGACAAAGTGCTCGCCGCCCAGTTGCTGCGGCACAAGCATCGCATTAACGAACTGGAGCGCGACCTGCGTAATCGCCACTTCCATCGCTTGCACGAGGGATTGACGGAGTCATTCGAGACCAGCGCCATCCACCTCGATGTCTTGACCAATCTGAAAGCGATCAATTCCCATCTCACCGCGGTGGCCTATCCGATCGTCGAGAAATAGCCCGTCGGATGAACCGATCGCATCGCGTCCCGAAGCGGCTGCTTGCCACAAGCGAATTCGACCCATACACTGGGGGAACCATGCCATCCATTGAATTGACCTGCGGTGCAGAAAAGCCGGCATCCGCCGCCGGCTCATCCGTGATTTACACGCCCGCCAACTGGTTTGAGCCGTTGGATTGGAGCAGGGTGTTTGCCGCGGAGCGGCCCATTGAGATCGACCTGGGTTGCGGCAAGGGATCGTTCCTGTTTTGGGCGGCGCGCACGCAGCCGCAGCGGAATTTTGTGGGTGTGGATCGATTGCTGCGACGCTTGCGGCGGGTGGATCGCAAAGCGGTGCGCGCCGGCTTGCAGAACCTGCACCTCCTGCGCATTGAATCGACCTATTTGATTTCGAAACTCATCCCCGACCATTCGGTTTCGACGTATCACGTTTCGTTTCCCGATCCATGGCCGAAACGGAGACATCGCGCGCGGCGGCTTATTTGTGCGCCATTCCTTGCGGATGTGCGGCGCACCTTGGCAGTCGGCGGCGTTGTCAACTGTGCCACCGATCACGAAGAATATTTCGAGTGGATCCAACGCGAGTTTCAGAAGGACGGCGGATTCATTCAGGGCCAGCCAGCGTCATTGCCAGAGGAGGCGTGGACTGACTTTGAGCGTAAGTTTGTCGCGGCGGGGAAGGCAGTCTATCGCAGCCGATGGCAAATGCGCTAGCAATCGCCGGCGCGGCCGATGAGAAGATTTCGCTGAATTGAAAAAACTCTTGCGGATCTGCAAAGGGCACGATGTTCGGGCACGTTTACAGTTTTCGGATGCTTCTGTTCACACCTTGTAGAATGCAGGCTGGCGGGGACCTTTCTTGGTATAAATGTCACGAATTGGCCGTAAAACGAGGTGTACCGGGTTTTCACCGATCAAATCTTGACCTGCAAGTCGGTGGTTGATAGCTGTTCGGGTTAACCTGCCCCACATCCGTGAGAACAGGCGCGGAAAATGCACTCTCGATAAATGTGCCCTGCGTGTCACGCTCTGTCGTTTGGGTCGTGTACCGATGGCGGAATCGAATATGCAACTGTCAACCCGCAAAGAGCCAAGTCTCGGCCAGGCCTTTTGGTCCCAAAGCGGACAATCACTCGTCGAATTTGCCCTGGTGGCCCCGCTGTTTTTCCTTCTTGTCTTTGGTATCACGGATTTTGGACGACTATTTTTTACCCAAGAAACGCTGCAATTTGCACTGCGGGAAGCGGGACGCTATGCCGTTACGGGCCAGCAGATGCCGAATGGTTCGGGTGGTTATCTTTCCCGGGTAAACTCGATCAAAGCTGTCGCCGCGCAAAAGGCGGTCGGCCTCGATGCGTCCCACATCACGATTAGCAGTCCCGAAGGGGGAACGCTCACGCCTTCTGGTGGCCCTGGGCAAACCGTTGTTATCTCACTGACAACGGATCTCAAATTGATTACGCCCATGATCGGAAGACTCTTCGGGTCGGACCAGACCTACCATTTCACCGTCAGTACGACGTTTCGAAACGAGCCTTTCAACCCGACCCCATTGTGAACCAAAAGGCGACGATGAATGTTTTTCGCAACTGGGGGTCGATTAGCCGGGAGCGATCCGGCCAGGCATTGATCGAGTTTATGTTCGTTGCCTTTATCCTGCTGTTTATGCTGTTCGGTATGATCGATTTCTGCCGCGCGATTTCCGCCCGCCAGGTGCTCATCAACCTGTCACGCGAAGGGGCCAATCTGGCCGCCCGCGGAACCGGAAACACCCCCGATGCAGCGATCTCAAACGCGATTGCCGCCGTGATTGCCGAGGCCAATCCCCTCGACGTCTATACCAACGGACTGGTGATCATTACGGCGGTGTTCAACAGCAATGGTACTTACCGGGTCACAAACCAGATTTCGGAGGGGAAGCTTGCCGGGGTCTCCAGCAAGGTAGCCCCGTCGGGCATTGGCAGCACGCCGAAGATGCCCGTCACTACGGTGCAGATTCCCCAATCGAATCAAACCATGTTCGTCAGCGAGGTGTACTACAAGTACAAGCCGGCGACCCCGATTGGCCAACTCTTGAACTTCAACATGACCAACGCCCTTTACGATGCGTCGTTTTTTTAGGTCTTTATGAATTCCCAAGTCAATGCGCTGCGGAGGAAATCCGCCCGCAGCAGGCAGGGCGAGCAGGGACAGACGTTCTTGATGTTCCTACTCTTCATGATTGTGTTGATCGTTTTCATTGGCCTCGGTGTCGACCTCGGTTTTGCCTACATTACCCGGGCCAGGCTGTCGAAGGCGGTTGATTCAGCCTGCCTGACGGGAATGCGTAACCTGTACCAGGGCCAGACCCAGGCCGCCTTGGTCGCCAGCAACGCGTTTCTTGTCAATTACGGATCCTCCGGGCGTGACGTCGCGCCACCGGTCCTCAAAATCACCTTTAGCACGCTCAATAGCAATACGGTGATCGACGTCGGGGCGACCGTTTCTATCAACACCTATTTCATTCGTGTTCTGCCCCAGTGGAAGACGCTCGCGGTGGGTTCCACGGCCGAGGCCACCCGTTCCCACTTGATCATGACGCTGGTGCTCGACACCTCTGGATCGATGGATCCGAAAAGGGGACCACCGCCGGGGGGCGATGGCACCGGCAGCGGCGGGGGCAAATACCTCCCCGGCGCCGTCACAAGTTTCATCAACAATTTCGACGAGACAAACGACAACGTGGGAATGGTCAAATTCTCCATCACTCAAACTGATGTTGTTTACAGCGGGAGCCCGAACCATCAGCCGACGCAACCCTTCAAAAGCGCAATCATCAGTGCAGTTAACGCCTTCGTGTGGAGTGGCGCGACGTTTTCACAAGGCGGATTGACCAACGGGCTGGTTATGGAGAACAACGCCACGGTTGCGCCCGGCGAAAGCGTCGTCAAGGTGGTTGTCTTCTGCACCGATGGTCTCGCCAACGTCGTTCAGGACACGCTCAATTGCCCGCCGTCGAAGCTGGTAAACTTTGGCGGTCAGGATACGGGTACCTCGTATGGCCTCTACGACCCGGTCACGGGGAACAGTATTAGTTGCGGTGCGTCTCAGTTCCATTCCGCGATCGATGGGTCAATGAAGTCCCTGGTCCGTGCGAACATTAGCGCGGATGCCACATTTCGAGCCGTCCAGGTGGCGAACCAAATGCGGGCGGCAGGGATAATCGTCTATGCCGTCGGAGTAGGCACCGGCATCAACGCCACCTTCCTCGCTCAGGTTGCCAACGATCCCACTACGCCGGGCTATGTGGCGACGTCGTACGACGGTGAGTACGTGGTCGCCAACGACGTGTCCCAACTCAGTGGGGTGTTCCAAACAATCGCGTCCAAGATTCTGCTGCGACTGAGCAAGTAGGCTCGGGTTTTCCCAGAGACCCACAACAATCCCCCTCCGCCAGTCTTCGCTGGCAGCTTTGGCGGCCTTCGTACTCTTCGCGCCTTCGCGGGAATGCCTGCCTACCGAAGCCGAGTCAGACGGAGCGGAGTCTGACGACACGCCACACGCCGTACTCCCGTGGCAACCCGAGCCGAAGGCGGAGCCGAGTCGGACGAGACGCCACACGCCGTATTCCCGTGGCAAACGCATCAGTGAAGTTCCTGGCGCAACTGATACGCCGCGATGTAGTTGTCGCGCCAAACGAACCCGATTCACAAAACGCACTCCACAATTCTAACCACTTGGTGATCCGCCACTTACGCTGGAATTTTCGCGAAGCCAAATCGGGTTCGTTTCGCAGAAACACGTGTTTTTCGCGCCTCTCCTCTCCTGATTAACAACGCCCTATCTCCCTCTTGTCAAAGAACCGCGCGACTATACCCCATGCCATCACACGTGTCCACCATAAACTATCGAGTTACGATATTCGCATGAAAATCTTCCTCGCCACAGAAGGCACTGGGCCACTCGGTTGCCAAAGAGTTGAGAGGACAGAGCGCTATTTGGTCGCGCGGTTGCTCCGACGTAAAACCAAGGTGTCCGTCTGCTGGCTTGCGGAGCAATTCGGCTTGCAAACACCCGGCGGCATGCGCTATGGCCTCTACATGATCGGCCATCGATTGGCGGACGACAGGAAGTTGCCGCGAACCTGGCGTACTCTCGATTCGCTATGATTACGAAAAACGAACTAACCCTTTCCGCTGAGGCTTGACAGTAAAAGGAACAATACTATTGACCTACCCCCTTACAATGAAACGTCTCGGGTTCTTCCTGGCAATCATGTTCACCGCATTCCTGCTCTCATCTCCTTGCGACGGTCAACAGACGAACAAGCTGGCAGATGGGACGACAGTCATTGGTGAGATGCGGAACGGCGCGCCAAATGGGCATGCGCGGGTTATCTGGCCGAATGGGGACGTATTTGTCGGTGAATACGAAGATGGCCAGGAAAATGGCTTGGGAACATATACGTGCGCAAGCACGGGTGGGTGGACATACGTGGGAATGTACAAGAATGGCAGGTATGATGGTCAAGGGACACTCACGCGCAGGAACGGATCGAAGTACTCCGGTCAGTATCAGCATGGAAAGCGGAATGGGCAAGGGACATATACGTCGCCGACCGGACTGACGTACATTGGCCGGTTCAAGAATGACCTGCCGGATGGATCGGGAACTCTCACGGGTACGAACGGGACAAGTCAACACGGTGAATGGCGGGACGGTCTGCCCTACAGGGTGGACGGAACGTGGATTGACGACGACGGCACAAGAGAAGTAGGGACGTGGAGAACTGATGGCACTCAGGGTGGTGGTACGATTACGTGGAAAGACGGACGAGAATACAAGGGTGACTGGCTGGTCGCAAAGGGCGACACCGAATCGCCGGACGGCATGGGCACGTACACATGGCCGGATGGTCGGAAGTACGTGGGTCATTTCCTTGAGGGGAAGATGGACGGGACTGGAAAAATGACGTATCCAGACGGCAGAGCGGAGGATGGCCTGTGGAAGCAGGACGAATTCCAAGGAACATCGAAGTAGGCGTCGCAGGCCAGCAGACTTTCCCCTACGATCCAAACGCCTCAACCCCGAGAGGGAATCGGGGCAGGCGCACGGGCCTCCCACATCCAGCGCTGGTTCCCTCGCCGTAGCTTTAGCGGAGGCGGGTCCCATCAACCTCGGGAATTCCGCCTATTGCTCGCAGATACAAGTGCGCTTAAGCCAGTAGGGTGGGAGGAGGGGTGGACAGAGCGCCGATCTAGGCGTGCCGCGAGGGTTCTTCGAATACGTCGTGCGAGTCGTCCGTCGCTTCGGCGCCGAGATCGATGGGAATTTGTGGTTCCCCGCATGCCTGGTCCAACACGGAGGCGATTTGCTTGACTGCGCCGGCGGAGTAGAAACGCACCAGGCCGAGCGTCGTCTTCGGGCCGAAGATCGTCATCAGCACCGCCTCATCGTTGACGGCGGACATAAGGATGTGCGACTGCCGTCCTTGCTGGTGCAGCGCGGAGAACTCGGTTTCCCCCACGCGCAAGGCCAGCTCCCGTGTTGCCGCAAAACTGCCCGCAGCCAGCGCCGAGAGTATCGTCGGGTCGATGGTGTCGGGAATTTCACCGTGCTGGCTGAGGATGGAGCCGCCGCGTTCAATAATCAGCGCGAACGACGCTTCGGATTTCTCCAGAAAGTCTTCCAGCGCTTTGAGCAGGCTCTCCGCCGCTTGAATCGTCAGGATTGGCATTGCGTGCATGTCAGTCGCTTGCGATCACTTGGCTGTTTGTTGCTGGATCAGCGGTGGGCCGCCGCGGCGGCGATTCCCGAAAGGGCCGTCGTGGCCGACGTCGTCGCACTGCGCTGTTGTTGTTTGGTAGCGGCAGTCTCGTTTTCACGCGCGAACTTCTGCAACAGGAGCCGCGAGATTGCGTTGAGCGTGGCGAACACGCCCTGACCGGAGGTCGCAATGCCGACGAAGCTCGGCACGCGGACCTTGCGGTTGTTGAGGACGAAATCGAGATAGTGCACCGGCGCGGGATTCCCGAGGTCGCGCTTGTTGTATTGGACCACGTAGGGGATTTGGTCGAGGCTCGTGCCCTGGCGCACGAGATTCTCTTCGAGGTTTTTAAAGCTTTCGATGTTCTCTTCCATCTTGTCCCACTGTGAATCCGCGACGAACACGACGCCATCAACGCTGCGCAGCACGAGCTGGCGCGTGGCGTTGTAGATGACCTGGCCCGGCACGGTGTAGAGCTGGAACTTGGTCTTGAAGCCCTTGACGACAACGGCGTTCAGCGGCAGGAAGTCGAAGAACAGCGTACGGTCCGCGGCCGTCGCCAGCGAAACAAGCTCGCCCTTGTGCGCTTCGGCCACCTGGCTGTGGATGTAGGTCAGGTTGGTCGTCTTGCCGCACAGCGCGGGCCCGTAGTAGACGATCTTGAATTGAATCTCTTTGTTGACGTAATTGATGATCGACATGACTGGGGCTCCTTACACAACGGCCCGCTGACGACACAGCGGGGCAAGTTCCTGGCTGATGCGCTCGCAACGGCGCAACAACGCTTTGCTGAAGTGACGGTTATCGTGGATGACTACGAGAAAAATATCGCCTGCGCGGAAAATGCTGAGCGGTTGCTGGTCGGTGAACACCGACAACCGGGTGACTTCTCCCACACGCAACTCTTTCGTATAGGTGCCCACTTTGTTGAACAACTCCGGGGCGAACACGCTGATGGTTTCCTGGTCAAGGTGCGGCGGCAATTGGCCTGTCACAAACACGCCGTCCGACATCGCGAGAATGCAACCCGCGACGCCTTCGAGTTGGCTCGTGAGTCGCACCACCTCCTGCAGGGTGAGTTCTTCGTTGTGCTCGACTCCCAGCAGGCGGTTGAGTCCGCGTCGCGCCGGGCCGGCCAGGGTGCGAAACACCTTGCGGCTGATGCCGGGAATTCCATGCAAATCTTCCAACGATCGGAACCCGCCGCGCGCATCGCGGAATTCAATGATTCGCTGTGCGACGACAGGACCAACACCTTCGATCCCGGCCAATTCTTCCACCGTGCAGGAATTGAGGTGTGCCAGGAATGAATTCGGAGCCGGAGCCGCGCTTGGTAGCGGTGCCGTTGGCTCTGCCGTCTGGACCTCGTGCACGATTTCGGGCGTTGCTGGCGCCGTGGTCCCGGCAACAGGTGCCGGCGCTTCCGCAACAGGCGCTGGTGTCTCGGCCACAGGTACCGGCGTCTCAACAATAATGGGGGCACGGCTGACCACCGGTGTAACGGTCTCCGCAACCGGAGCAATGCTCACCGGTTCGACTGGCGCGGTAATTGACTCGATCGGCTCGGGTGTTTCGGCGATCGCCGACGGTTGTTCCGTCACTGCCGGCGCGGCTTCCGCGGTCGGCTCGATGGGCTGTTGTTCCACAGGTGCGGACACTTCGGCCACGGCTTCCACCGGCGCAACCGGCGACTCGATGTCTGGTTCCAACCGGGGTGCGGGTTCAACGGCTGTTGGCTCTGCGACGGCGGATTTCTCCGCGAAGATGGACAGGCCCTCGTCCGCAAGCGTGCTGGACGAGATCTCGATTGGTTCGGGTGTGGCTTCCGGGGCGATTGGCGCGGGCACGGGCTCGGGTTGTACCGGCTCGGGAGCGCGGACTTCGACGGGAGCGGACGTGAAGGGTTTTTCTGTGAAGGGAGTGGGGATCTCGCTGTCGCTGAAATCGATCTCCTCCAATTCCGAGGAATTCGACTGACTGACAAAGAGATTGGGCGGCAGTTGGGTGACGATCTCCTGCAGCGCAATCGGAATGGTCTGATCAGAAATTTGGGGTAGCGGCGAAGCCAGAATGCTGCGCGGCATCAGGCCCACGGCAACGCCCAAGGGCAGACGGACCCGCGCGATCTTCAATTGCGGCAACACCAGGTCGGACGGCAGCGCGATGCGCGAATCCAGATCGATGCGCCGCCACAGGTCGGTGCGCGGGCATACGAAGAACTGATCCGGCATGACGGCGACCAGGCTCCGGAGACTGACGGTGATCTGATTGTCATTGGACGGCGCCGGAGACGTGGCGGTTTCGGGCAGAGGTTCGCCCGCCGAAGGAATGGGTTTGGCCATGACCTCCGCCAGGGGACGCGGCGGTGGCGCCATTTCTTTCATTGGCTCGGGGGACCTGCTTTCGGATGACCTCGCCAAGACAACTGGTTCCGATGCTTTCGGTTCGACAATCGCAACGGGTTCTTCCATCCCGGCAGTCTCTCGAGGAATGATGTCCTTATCGGAGTCGTCAAAGACGTTCGGGAATTGCGTAAACTCCGGCGTATCGATATCGAGCGCTGTCTGGTCCTGATGCTGTAGCAAGTCGGCAGGCAACGCACTCACCACTTCCGCGAGCGGTAGCACGACCGCATATTGACTGTTCCCGTTGGACAACGGATGGCGCACGGCGTTGTCCGGCAACAAGGTCAGCAAGTCGGCCAGCGCGATGGTGACCCGGCCAGTGGTCAGTTGCGGAAGTACCCAATCTACGGGAACGTTGATCGAGATGCGTGCCAGGGTTTCTGGTGCCGCCGGGGAGAGAAACCCCGCGGGCAACTGTTGGGAAATCGCACAAAGAGCAACGGAGATCGTCTGCCCGTTTGACGCCGGTGTGCGTGACTCACGGCCCAGACGATTGTTCGCCGACGACCCGGGCGATGGCTCGGCATCGGCGGAGGTAATTAGCTGCGTCTCAGCCAAATGCAGATTTGGACGTGCCGTGGGGCTTGGCGGAGCGGCGACACCCTTGGTTGGCTCGACCCTAGAACTGCGAAAAAACGGCAATCTCATGTTTTTTCTTCCCTCAATATTTCCCAAATGATTTGCGAGAAGTTATTGAGCAGCCGGTATGCCACGAACAAGCTCGTACGGTAGAATGAGGCAAACGTGTTATCACAAGCCTCAAAATCTCAGGTTTGCGAGCTGGAAGGAGACAACCCGAGGCTCGCCGGGTGGTTTAGAGTTCGCTGCCCGAGACCCGCAGAACTTCGTCGAGAGAGGTGAGGCCGGCCTTGGCCTTTTCGAGGCCCGACATGCGCAGTGTTTTCAGGCCTTCCTTTAACGCAAGATCTTTGAGGGCTTTGGCGCTGGTGTCGTGCAGGATTAGCTCGCGAAGCGCGTTTGTGACGCCCAGCACTTCCAGGATCGCCATGCGCCCGAGAAACCCCGTGTCCTTGCAGCGCGAGCAACCCCGGCCGCGATAGTAGGTGCTGGCCGCGGCTTCTTCCTGGTTCAGACTGAGTCGCGTGATCACATCCGCCGGGACCTTGAAGGCTTCCTTGCAGTGCGGGCAGATCTTGCGGAGGAGACGTTGCGCGCACACCATCAACACGGATGAACTCACGAGGAACGGCTCGATGCCCATGTCCACCATACGGGCGATGGCGCCCGGCGCGTCGTTGGTGTGCAGCGTGGAGAGCACCAGGTGACCCGTCAAGGCGGCCTTCACCGCGATGTCGGCGGTTTCAGAGTCGCGGATTTCGCCGACCATGACGATGTCGGGGTCCTGACGCAGGATCGAGCGCAAACCGCCGGCAAATGTCAGCCCGACCTCGGGTTTCACCTGCACCTGGTTGACGCCGAGCATCTGGTATTCGACAGGGTCCTCAACGGTCACGATGTTCACGTCGCTCGTGTTTAATTGCGTGAGCACGGCGTAGAGTGTGGACGTTTTGCCCGAGCCCGTCGGACCCGTCATCAA
>JBGOTY010000065.1:0-12682 GCA_041476745.1 Verrucomicrobiia bacterium
ATCCGCGTGGTCAACGTCGTCGACCTCATGAAACTGCAGCCGCAAACCGAGCACCCGCACGGGTTGAGCGATCGCGATTTCAATTCGCTCTTCACCAGGGACAAGCCGATCATCTTCGCGTTCCACGCCTACCCGTGGCTGATCCACCGACTGACCTATCGCCGCGCTAACCACGAGAACCTGCACGTCCGCGGCTACAAGGAAGAGGGCACCATCACCACCCCCTTCGATATGACCGTGCTGAATGATTTGGACCGCTTCCACCTCGTGATGGACACCATCGATCGCCTGCCGCAAACGGGCGACCAGGGCGCCTGGCTCAAGCAGCAGCTTCAGGACAAACTGATCGAGCATAAGCAATACATCGAGAAATTCGGCCAGGACCTGCCCGAAGTCCGTAACTGGAAATGGGGCGTGACCAACGCAGCCAAACCTGCGTGAACTCGGTCGGCCGGCAGAGAACTGTGCACCCTGCAAACGGTCACAAAAGAGAAGCTGGCAACGCGGAAACGCGCCAATTCCGCTTCAACCGAACCCGTTTTCGACCCAAAACGAACCCATTCTGCATGAAAAGTCACTGCCAAATGCCTCAAAATGGGTTCGTTTTCGGAAAACGAACCCAATTTTTCTCGTCATGCCAAAATCCATAAGTTACTACTAACACGCATCATACGCAGCCATTCTCGAAAAACAGATTTGGGTTCGTTTCGCAGAAACGTATATATGGCCCCCAAGTCGCCGTATATGGTGGCGTGAGCGTCCCGCCCGCAGCCTGTCTTGTCGTTGTGCGCAGATCTCCCGACCGCGCACTTCACTCGACCGCAAGCGGAGTCTGACGACACGCCGCACGCTGTATTTCCGCGGCAATCTCCCGATTGCCGTGAGTCGCGGTCCGCGTACCGTACCGTCCGTCCATACTTCACGCGCCGACTCTACCTCACATCATTTCAGGCGTCCAGCAAAATTATTGATTAACGATAATCAGGGGGCTTGTCCTTCGTCTTGTCCGCCATAACACGAAGAGCGACGGCGGAAGCGCCCCCGCGAAGGAGGCCTTGGCCTCACGCAGCGGCAGCCAGCGAGTCAGCATGTCGGGAACCACAACCTGTCACAAGTGGACAGACGACTCGTTCACGGGAATTGAAGCCAGCCAAATAGGATACCTGTCATCCTGCGGGCTTCTCCGATTTTGCCGGCTCCGCTTCCTTGTGGGAAACGCCTTTTGTCCGCAGGGTCTGAAATTGGACCAGGTCTTTGTGGAACAGCAAATCCAGCGTCCAATCCAGCGCGACGCGGAACTTCTTTTCGAAGCGCGGCAGTTTGCTGAGGTAAATCGTCCGCCACATCCACCAGGCAATGAACCCGGAGAACTGGAACCCAAACACCTCCGCCACACCCGCACGCCGTCCGATGCTCGCCATCGCGCCGAGTGTCTTGAAGCGAAACGGCTTTTTCTTTTCGCCGCGAATCGTCGCCAGGATGTTCCGCGCGAGCACCCGGCCCTGGCGCAACGCGTGTTGGGCCGTGGGCGGACAGGTTTTGCCCGTGGTGAGGTCGGGGACCGTCGCGCAATCGCCGAGCGACCACACGCCCGGCCAGTCAGCGACCTCCAGGAACTCATTCACGCACACCCGTCCGCGCTCCTTGAGGCAGGGCAACCCGTTCAGGTGCGGGTTCGGGGAAGTGCCCGCCGTCCAGACGATGTTGAACGTGTCGATGCTCTCGCCGTCGCTGAGTTTCACGCCGCGTTCGGTCACGCTCGCGACCTTGGTGTTCCCGCGAATCTCCACGCCGCGCATCTTCAACTTCTCCTGCGCATAGCGCCCGAGTTTCTCGCCGAGTTCCGGCAGGATGACCGCACCGGGATGCACCAGCACCAGCCGTAGCATGTCTTCCCGCAGGTTGGGATAGAAACGAATCGCCGCGCGAAGAAAATCGTTCACCGCAGCGATGGTTTCCACCCCGGAAAAGCCGCCACCCGCGACCACGACTGTCAGCAGCGGGTTGCGATCCGCCGCGCAACAGTCGAAATCGGCCACTTCCATGTTCTCGATGAGCTTGTTGCGCAGGTAAATGGCGTCGCCGAGCGATTTCATCGTCAGCGCCCGCTGCTCCAGGCCGGGAATCCCATAAAAGTTCGTCACCGTCCCCAACGCCACCACCAGATGATCATACTCCAGGTCATGATGATGGTGTTCCGGACCGTGTGACACACCCACGCGCTTCTTGGCGAGATCGATGGTTTCGACGTCGCCGTCAAAAAACTTCACACGCCGCAGGAGTTTGCGGACAGGATTGACGATGTTGGTAATGTCCAGATCGCTCGCCGCGACTTCATGGAGCATCGGGGTGAACAGAAAGAAGTTTTCCTTGTTCACCAGCACCACATCGGCGTTCAAGCCGCGCGCAAGGGCCTTTTCCAACTCCAGCGCGCAATACATCCCGCCAAAACCGCCGCCAAGGATGATGATCTGTGTTTTCTTCTCGCTCATGGTGCCGCCACCTTTCGACGCCACGCGGTTGTCGTGACCAACCCTTGGGATAACACCATACCCCGAGCCGATGCAATTGATTTTGCCTGCAACGCTCGATCAGTAAGGGACCAGTCCCGCACAATCGCATATTCCGGTCAAGGGACGTTACCCGTCATCCCGCAGGCTTCTCCGATTTTGGCGGCTCCGGCTTCTTGTGGGAAATACCTTTCGTCCGCAGGGTCTGGAATTGGGCCAAATCTTTGTGGAACAGCAACGCCGCTGATGGCGGTCACTCGCTGCTACCCCCGACAAGCCCGTCTCACCTACAGCTTCTTGCGGCGTGGCGCACGGCGGCGCGCGGAATGGATCGGCTCACTACGCTGGGCCAACCACTCGCAGGCTTGGGGCCAGATTTCGCGCTGCGCTCGTGACCCCACGGCCAGGCCGATGTGTCCCGCGGCCAGCTTCAGCGTCTTCCGGTCCGTCGAGCCAACCAGATCATTGAACGGCTCGCTCTGGGCGCACGGCACCAGGTCATCCTTGCTCGCCATCAGATTGAGCACGGGGCAGGTGATGCGCCGCAGATCAACGAGGTGTCGTCCAACGGGAAGCCGGTTCTTCACGAGTAGGTTCTGCTGGTACAGATACTTGACGAACTCGCGATAGACCTCGCCCGGCACCGCAATGTTCTCGTTGAGCCAGGTCTCCATCGTGAGGTAGTCGTCCACGAACTCGTCGTCGTCGACGTGCTCGATGAGGTTAATCGGCTTCTCGATGAAATTGGCCACGGGCTTGAGCAGGAGGAAAGACGCCTGGAGGAACTCCGCCGGGCAATTCCCAAAGGCGTCCACGAAAGCGTCAACGTCAAACGTGCGGGGATCAGTCCAGACGTTCAGCAGACTGTCGCGCGTGGCGAAATCAATGCCGGCAGCCATCAGGATGAAGTTCTTCACGCGCTCGGGGTGTAGCGCGGTAAACATGGCGCTCATCGTCCCGCCCATGCAATAGCCGAGGATGTTGGCCCGCGGACTCCCGGTGCGTTCGGCCACTTGCTCCATGGTGTTGACCATGTAGCCATTCACGTAACTGTCCAGCGTGAGATGGCGGTCGGCGTGCGTGGGCACGCCCCAATCAATCAGGTAGGTGTCAAAGCCGGCATGCACAAAGTGTTCGACCACACTGCGGCCCGGCATCAGGTCCAAAATGTACGGGCGGTTGACCAGCGCAAAGACAAACACCAGCGGTGTCTTGAATTTCCGAGGTTGGTCGGTGACGTAGTGCAACAGTTTCAGCCGGTCTTCTTCGTACACGACCTCCGACGGGGTCGCACCCTTCTTGACCCGTTGTGCGCGCTGCCAGAGCAGCGGCAGCCGTGACATGCGCCGCAGGTTGTGGACCGTCTCATCGATGATCGCCGTCTGGGCCTTCGTCCAGGAATTCGCGGCTTCGCCGGGTTCCGTCTCGCTCATGGCTTGCTCCTCGACCGCACCCGGGCAGGGGCCCGGCGGGATTTCTTGCGGGGAGAGGTCACTGGGGGCGCAGGTTTCGGCCGCGCTTTCTCGAGGGCGTCCAACCGAACCGACAACCGCTCGAAGCCGTCGGACATCCGGTGCTCCAGATGCTTCATCACCTGCATTAATTCATCGACGTCCTGTCGCGACGTCCCCTGGAATTCGTGCTGCATCTGCCCCAGCCACTCGTTGAGTTGTTTGCGAAACTGGATCGAGTTGGCCAGCGATTGCTTCATCATCTCTTGGAACTGCGGCGAACGCATGAATTCATCGGAGGCCTCGCTCATCGCCTTGAGGATCGCGCTCCGCACCTGCCGCGTCGCCTCCGGCGGCGTTGCGCCCGGTGCGGCCGCGAAACCCGCCGCAGCCATCTTGTTCGCAAAGTCCGTCCAGAACTTGGTGAAGACCTCCGCGCCTTGCCGGAACGGATCCGTCGCCTCCTGAGCCCCTTCTCCCTGATCACTCATGCTCGCGTTTTTCGCCTGGGCCGCCATCACAACCGCTCGATAGCCATCGCCACGGCTTCGCCTCCGCCGATGCACAGCGCCGCAATCCCGATCTTCCCTCCGCGCTGTTGCAGCGCGTTCAATAACGTCACCACCAGGCGCGCGCCGCTGGCGCCGATGGGATGGCCCAAGGCGATCGCCCCGCCATGTACGTTCACCTTCTCATGCGGAAGCCCCAATTCCTCCATCGTGGCCAGGGCGACAACGGCGAACGCTTCGTTGATTTCGAACAAATCGACGTCCGCCACTTTCAGCGACAGCTTCTTCATCAGCAGGTCGATGGCCCCGATCGGTGCGATCGTAAACCACAACGGCTCGCGCGAGAAAGTCGCGTAGCCCAGGATCTTCGCCTGCGGCTGCACGCCCATCTTCTTGGCCTTCTCCTTGGATGTCACGACAATCGCCGCCGCCCCATCGTTGATGCTGGAGGCGTTGCCGGCGGTCACCGTCCCGCCCCCGCCGAAAGCCGGTTTCAGTTTGCGCAACTTCTCCTCATTGAACTTCGCCGGACCCTCGTCTTTGTCCACCACGACCGTGCCCTTGCGATCGGTGATCTCCACGGGGATGATTTCCTTGCTGAAGGTGCATTCTTCCTGGGCCTTGATTGCGCGCTTGAAACTGGCCACGGCGTAGTCGTCGAGTTTGGCGCGCGTGAAACCATACTTGGCGGCGCACTGATCTCCGCAGGTGCCCATGTGCAGGTTGTTGTACACATCCCACAGCCCATCCCGAATCACGGCGTCCACCAGCGTACCGTCTCCCAAACGGTAGCCCGAGCGCGCCTTGTCCAGGAGGTAAGGGGCGCGAGTCATGTTCTCCGTCCCGCCCGCCACGATCACCTCGGCGTCGCCGCACTGTATTGCTTGCGCCGCCAGCATCACTGATTTCAACCCGCTGCCGCAGACCTTGTTGACGGTCGTGGCGCCCACGCTCACACTGAGCCCCGCGCCGATCGCCGCCTGACGGGCGACGTTCTGGCCGAGTCCCGCACCAATGACATTGCCGAAAATGACCTCGTCAACCTCGCTGGGCGGCATGTTCGCCCGCTTCAGCGCGGCCTTGATGACCGTGCTCCCAAGGACCGGCGCCGACACCTCCGCATAGGCCCCGGCAAAGCCGCCGATGGCGGTACGCACGCTGCCCGTCAGATAAATATCCTTTATCATGACCTCCTCCTGTTTCTGGTTGCTCCGCCTGAACAAATTACGCGTTCACCGCCGCTCTCCGACACAGCCACACGAGCCGGGGCGCCCACAGCACCCGGCTCCGTGCGTTCATAGTACCGGCGCGTTGCGCGCCTACGCGGCCTTCGCCCTGGCAGCCGTGGGCGTCACGCGCGCAACGTTCTTCTTCGCAATAGCCGCCCACGATTCCATCAAGTGCGCATTCGCGTGTAGCATGGCCTCGGCGTTGTCGCGCAGCGTAGTCAGCGAACTCTCCCACAGTTTTTCCAGCCGCGCCTGCGCCTCCGCGGGCGTTGCGGCCGCCCCTGCTTCAAACGCTTCCGACAACAGGTCGAGACTTTGCCGAGTGCCCTTCTCGATCAGCTTCAACGCATCGTCCGCCTGCTTCTGTGCCAGGGGAATCGTCTCTTTCACCGCCTGTTGAAACGATTCAGGCAAGTACTCTCCACCGTCGGCCTTCCGAAACAGTTCCACCCACTTCGTGGCAATGTCTTCCTGTAACCTCAGGCCGCTCTTTACCGCGCCAAAATACGTCTGGGCCACCTGGTCCAGCAATTGGGCGGGATTCACTGCCGCCTTCGTTGTCATGTCAGTCCTCCGTTCTTTGATTCGTCTCCGTCCGGGCAAGTCTGTCCCGAACTCTTGCCCCAACCATAGCCCGGGCGAAGCCTGGCGTCAAGTATTTTTTTGTGCAATCGCACAAAAAAATTCTGCTTTCTTTGCCGATGCCAATACCTACATTAAGAGGTTTATTCCAAGTATGTTGTGACTTAATTGCGCCGTAGAACGAATGCTCTATGACGCGAATGCACCTGATAATTGTCCACCGGGCCGCGCGGATTGGTTCGTCCATCATGGGCTCATTTCCGTTGCGGTCGACGACGCCGCTTGTTCGGCTTCCTCCCAGCCTCGCCGCCACGGTTCGCCAGTTCCTGTGTAAGGGACTGGATCTGCTGGTGCAATTCCCGCACGGTCCGTTCCAATTCCTGCGTGCGGTCGCCGCCCGTGGCTGCCTCCCCTTTCGTACCCTTATGCTGCTGCGCAAAGTTCATCCAGAAGGGCGAAAGAAACTGCCCACCCATCATCCGCGCCCAGTCCGGAGCTTCCGGCGGCGTCATTCCGAGCCCAATGGTGTTCCGCAGTTGCTCATCGAATGTCCGCCGGGATTCGAGGAAAAGCATAAGCGCCTGGTTGAAGTATTTGTCCACGAAGTCGGACATTAACTTTTCATTCGATTGAATAAGTCGGTGGAGCAACTCTACCGGGAACACCGCCAGCTTCGATCCGTCCATGTCCAGGATGATCTGCGCCAGCACCCGAACGGTGATGTCCTTCCCGGTTTTCGCATCGGTCACACGGACTTCGTGGCCGTTGCGGATGAACTGGTGGATTTCCTCCTGGGTAACAGGTTTGCTGTGGGTGGCGTCGTAGAATCGTCGGTTGGCGTACTTGCGTATGTCCAATCGTCGGGTGTCTGGTTGTGCTCGGCTCGGCATTTGTTTTGACTCCTCCGCTTGCATTGCGAATGCATAAGAAACTATGCCATTCCCGAAACAAAGTCAATGATAATGCCAATAAATAGGGACAATTTCAATGTGGTGCGAATGCACAAAAAATGTTTGACGTATGCCCCATAGGCGTGTATGGTTGCGCCAGCAAAGGATAGCCGTGGTCACCTCATCCATAAACTGCGCCGAGGCCAAACCGAAGGAGACGCGCATGCAAATCCAAGGTAAGATCGCTGTCATCACGGGAGCTGCAAGCGGAATCGGACGCGCCATCATGGAGGGACTGGTCCAGCGCGAGGCCGCGTGTGTAGTGGCCGTGGATGTCTCCTCATCCGTCGTGGAGCTGACACAAGCTATGGGGAAGACCAGCGGCCCGACGCGACTCTATGCGTTCACGGGAAATGTCACGGATGGCGAGTTCCGGCGGCGGGTATTCAATACGGTCACCGCGGAAATGGGCACACCGACGATCTGCGTACCTGCCGCGGGCATTGCCCGCGACCGTTTGGCGGTCAAAGTGGATCCGCAAACAGGTCAGGCACAAATCTATCCATTCGAGGACTTCAAGCTGGTGATGGAGGTCAACCTCATGGCCCCGGTGTATTGGGCCCTGGAGATGGTCGGCAAGGTCGCCGAGCAGCGGTGGCATGACGGATTGAAACGTTGGTCACCCGAAGAGGGCATTCAAGGCAGCGTCATTCTCGTCGGCTCTGTTTCCTCGCAGGGCAACCAAGGACAGATTTCCTACTCGGCAGCCAAAGCCGGCTTACAAGGCGCCGCCTCGACCTTGATGAAGGAGGCTATTTACCACGGGGTGCGGTGCATGGTCATCCACCCCGGCTTTACGGACACGCCGATGGTGCATCAACTCGGCGACGACTACATCAAGCAACGGATCCTGCCCGCCACGCAACTGCGCCGCCTCATTCAGCCCGAGGAGATCGCTGACACAGTTTGCTTCATGATCGAAAACCCCGCTGTCAGCGGGGAAATCTGGGCCGACGCGGGGTGGCACCCGAGCGTCTGACATGTTGCCGTTCTGTTACGGAGGAGAACAACGTGATAACTCAAGATCAAACCCTGACCGAGGGGCTGACCCTCAGCGGCGGGCGGGCGCCCGATTATGACGCGGTGCTGACGCCCGCCGCGCTGATGTTCCTGGCCAGATTACATCGCGCGTTCGACGCGCGCCGGCGCCAATTGTTGCAATACCGCATCGAACGCCAGGCGCGCCTGGACGCCGGCGAACTGCCAACCTTTCTGCCCGACACCCTGACGATCCGTGGCAACCCCTCGTGGCGTGTGGCGCGGATCCCCGCCGACTTGCAGAAGCGTCATGTCGAAATCACCGGGCCGACGGACAAGAAAATGCTCATCAATGCGCTCAATTCGGGCGCCGACATGTTCATGGCGGACTTCGAAGACGCGAACTCACCCACCTGGGAGAATATGCTGCAAGGACAGGCGAACCTCACCGCCGCGATCGAGCGGACGCTGGTTTTTGCGACGCCTGAAAAGAATTACACGCTGAACGAAACCGTCGCGACGTTGCTGGTGCGCCCGCGCGGCTGGCACCTCGTCGAAAAGCATCTGTACGTCGATGGGGCTCCAATATCCGGGTCGCTGTTCGATTTTGGTTTGTACTTTTTCCACAATGCGAAACGACTGCTCGCGAAGGGCACCGGACCGTACTTTTATCTGCCAAAATTGGAGAGCCATCTGGAAGCGCGCTTGTGGAATGACGCGTTCAATCTGGCCCAGGACCAGTTGGGGATTCCACGCGGTACGATCAAAGCCACGGTGCTCATCGAAACCATCCTTGCCGCCTACGAGATGGATGAAATCCTCTACGAATTACGCGACCATATCACGGGGCTGAACGCCGGGCGCTGGGACTATATTTTCAGCTGCATCAAGAAATTCCGCACGCGGCCAGGTTTCGTGTTTCCCGATCGCGCGCAGGTGACGATGACCGTGCCGTTCATGCGCGCCTACACCGGGCTGCTCGTCAAGACCTGTCACCAACGCGGCGCGCATGCGATGGGCGGCATGGCGGCCTACATCCCCAGCCGCAAAGACCCTCAGGTGAACGAGGTTGCGCTGGCGAAGGTCCGCGAAGACAAGTTGCGCGAGTCGGGCGACGGGTTCGATGGGACCTGGGTGGCGCATCCGGACCTGGTGCCGGTCGCCAAGCAGGTGTTTGACAGCGTGTTGGGGACCAGGCCCCATCAAAAGGAACGATTGCGCGAAGACGTCCTGGTAACTGCCGCCTGCTTGCGTGATTTCCAGGTGCCGAACGGGACGATCACGGAGACCGGCTTGCGACACAACATTAGTGTGGCCTTGCAGTACATCGAAGCCTGGTTGCGCGGCAGTGGGGCTGTTGCCATTTACAACTTGATGGAAGACACGGCGACGGCGGAGATCTCGCGCTCACAGCTGTGGCAATCACTCTACCACCATGCGCCGATGGCGGACGGGCGACGCGTCACGCTCGACCTCTATCGCGCATTGGTGCCACAAGAGTTGGAGAAAATCCGCAAGATGTGGGGCGAGAAGAACTTCGCCGCCAGCCGAATCGACCTGGCGACGCAGATCCTCGACCAGCTCGTGACCGACGAACAATTCGCCGATTTCCTGACGGTGCGTGCCTACGACTACCTGGATTAGAACATTAGTGCGAGTTCTCGAAGACCTCGCGGGACGAAGGAGAAAACTAATGCACAACCACGAACAAGTCATCGAGTTGACGAACGATTGGAACACGAACCCCCGTTGGCAGGGCATCGCCCGCCCGTATCCCGCGTCGGAAGTCGTGCGCCTGCGCGGTTCGGTCCAACTGCATTACACGCTCGCGCAAATGGGTGCGACCCGCCTTTGGCACTTGTTGTCGACCGAGCCATTCGTGCGCGCGCTCGGCGCCATGACGGGCAATCAAGCCGTGGAGTCCGTCGCCGCGGGCCTCAAGGCGATTTACGCCAGCGGCTGGCAGGTCGCGGGCGACGCCAACGACGCACTGCAAATGTATCCTGACCAGAGTCTGTACCCGGTCAGCAGCGTGCCCAACCTTGTCAAGCGCATCAACAACGCGCTGGTGCGCGCCGACCAAATCCAGCATATGCAGGGCAAGAACGACGTGGATTGGTTCGTGCCCGTGGTGGCTGACGCCGAAGCGGGATTTGGGGGGCCGTTGAATACGTTCGAGTTGGTCAAGGCGATGATAGAAGCGGGCGCGGGCGCAATTCATTTGGAAGATCAACTCTCGTCGCTGAAAAAGTGCGGTCACATGGGCGGCAAGGTGTTGGTGCCCGTGCGCGAGTTCGTGCCCAAATTGATTGCCGCGCGCCTGGCGGCCGACACCCTGGGCGTGCCGACCCTGATCATCGCCCGGACCGATGCCGATGGCGCGCATCTCATTCGCGCGATCAACGACCCGATTGACGAAGATTTCGCGACCGGCGAGCAAACGGTCGAGGGTTACTACCACGTGCGCGGAGGGCTCGAGTACGCGATTGCCAAGGGGCGCGCCTACGCACCCTACGCCGACATGATTTGGTGCGAAACGAGTCGGCCTGATTTGGACGAAGCGCAGGCCTTCGCGCAAGGGATTCACGAGAAATTCCCCGGTAAATGGCTGGCGTACAACTGCTCGCCGTCGTTCAATTGGAAACTGAACCTGGATGAAAAGAAGATGGCGACGTTCCAGGAACAACTCGCCGAGATGGGCTACAAATTCCAATTCGTCACACTCGCCGGCTGGCACGCGCTCAATGCCAGCATGTTCGAACTCGCCTACACGTACAAGGATCGCGGGATGCTGGCTTACTCGCGCTTGCAGGAACACGAATTCGAGATGGAGCAGCAGTGGGGCTATCGCGCTGTCAAGCACCAGAGTTTTGTCGGCGCGGGTTATTTCGACGAAATCCAGGTCGCCGTCACAGGCGAAGGCGTCTCAACCACCGCGCTCAAGGGGTCGACCGAAGAAGCACAGTTCGAGAAGGCGTCTCGCTAGGACGGAGTGGCGCGGGGCTTCGGTCCCGACCACAGGAGATCCTCCTTGCTCCTCACCCTCACCGTCAGCCGGCTCGCCAACCTGGGCGCGCAGGCGATCTACGGAGCCTTTGACGCGTACCTCGGGCAGTTCGCCACCATCACACGACGCGCGCGCACGCACTTTGAGCGTCGCGATTGGCACGCAATGCAAGCCGATGCCGCGGCGCGATTGGACCTCTACACGGAGGTGATTGCGCGAATCGTCCTCGAGATTCGCGGCCTGTTCGGCGCGCGGGTCAAGGACAAGTTGGTGTGGGCCAGCGTCAAGGCGGTGTATTCGGGCCTGATCGCGTCACACGATCAGTGGGAGCTGGCCGAAACGTTTTTTAATTCGGTGACCCGCCGCATCCTTACCACGGTCGGCGTGGATCCGCAGATTGAATTTGTGGACAGCGATTTCGATGCCCCCCCGACCAAATCGATCCGACGCATGTTTCGGAGCTACCTTGCGTCGTCCTCGCTCGCCGCGCTCATCGAAAACATCCTCGCGGATATTGCGTTCGCCGTTGCTTATGAAGATCGTGGACGCGATGCGCGGCTGGCGGCGGAGGTCATTGGCGAGTACCTGTACACGCTCGGACGGGGCGTGGTGGTTGACCGCGCCGAAGTTCTCACTTCGATCTTTTATCGCGGTAAAGGGGCGTATCTCATCGGGCGAATGTGGTGCGATGGCTCGCCGCTGCCGCTGGTGCTCGCCTTCCAGCATCACGAGGGCGGGATTGTTCTGGACGCAGTGCTCTTTACCGAAGATGAGGTCAGCATCCTGTTCAGTTTCACCCGCTCGTATTTTCACGTGGAGGTCGCTCGACCCTACGACATCGTCCACTTTCTCCAGGAGATCATGCCGCGCAAGCCGCTCGGCGAGCTCTACATCGCCATCGGCTACAACAAACACGGCAAGACCGAGCTGTATCGCCACCTCTTGCATCACCTCAATGTCGCTGACGACCAGTTCATCATCGCGCCCGGCGCACCGGGCATGGTGATGCTGGTCTTTACGCTCCCGTCGTACGACTCGGTGTTCAAGGTCATCAAAGACCACTTTGATGAGCCCAAGACAACGACCCGCGCGGAGGTGATGGCCAAATACTATTTGGTGTTCAAACACGATCGGGCGGGACGCCTGATTGATGCGCAGGAATTTGAGCATCTCGAATTTGACCGTGCGCTGTTTTCTGAACCGTTGCTCGAGGAGATGCAGCGCGTCGCCGGGAATACGGTGCGGGTGGAGGCCGGTCGCGTGGTCATCCACCACCTCTATATCGAGCGGCGATTGCGACCGCTGAACATTTACGTGCGCGAAGCGGGCGACGAAGCGGTGCGGGCGGCGGTGATCGATTACGGGCACGCGATCAAGAACCTGGCTGCTGCGAATATATTCCCGGGGGATCTTCTCCTGAAGAATTTCGGCGTCACGCGGCACGGCCGCGTGGTGTCGTACGATTA
>JBGOTY010000066.1:0-12681 GCA_041476745.1 Verrucomicrobiia bacterium
CCGCGAAACGTTCGCCGGGCGTCTTGCGCCCCTTGATGACGGGAACGGCGGCGACGTTCTCCGCGAAGTCCGCGTACACGTCGAGCATGCGGGCGGTTTCTTCCACGGCCTCGGCTTCTGTGGCGTGGGCGGTGTGGCCTTCCTGCCAGAGAAATTCGGTGGTACGGAGAAACAAGCGGGTGCGCAATTCCCAGCGGACGACGTTGGCCCACTGATTGATGAGGATCGGCAGGTCACGGTAACTCTGGATCCAATTCTTGTATTGCGCCCAGATGATCGTCTCACTCGTGGGACGAATAACGAGGGGTTCGTCCAGTTTGGATTCGGGATCGACCACCACTTCGCCGTCGATGGACTTCAGGCGATGGTGGGTGACGACGGCGCATTCCTTCGCGAAACCCGCGGCGTGCTGCTCTTCCTTCGTGAGGAATGAGAGGGGAATGAACAGCGGGAAATAGGCGTTCACGTGTCCCGTGGCCTTGAAGCGGTCGTCCAACTCGCGTTGCATCTTCTCCCAAATCGCATAGCCGTGGGGTTTGATGACCATGCAGCCGCGCACGGGCGAATTTTCTGCGAGGTCGGCGCGTTTGATGACGTCGAGGTACCACTGCGGGTAGTTCGTCGCGCGCGGGGTTACGCTCGTGGTGTCAGTTGAGGCAGGCTTATTGGCGTTTTGTTGGCTCATTCGAGATTGTTCCTCTGCAAACCGTGTTGTCTGTAACGCAGAGTCGGTGAGAATTCGAGCCGAAAAAGAATGCGTGAGCGCAAGAAGTACGTAACGGCGGCGAGTTGGTGAGGAAATGTTACTGATTTCCCAAGAAATCGAAAGAAAAGTTTGACTGGGCCACGTAAAGTTGTATAACTACCAGTTGGCTGTTCTGTGCGGCCAAACAAGGAGGTTTGGGGATGAATGCCGTTCTCGCAGCCGGGGGCATCTTGTACATTTTTGGACAAGCTGACCTGCCCGGCAAAGTAATTGTTGTGGTGTTGTGTCTTGGCTCGGCCTTTACGTGGTCGGTCATGCTCACCAAGTGGCAGCAACTTCGTCGCGCGCGTGGCACTGGCGAATCATTCCTGGCGCAGTTCCGTCGCGAGCGCGACCCGCTGCATCTTTTCATTAACAACTACGAAGTACCGGAGTGCCCGCTGTACAGCATCTACCGCATGGGCGCGGAGGAAGTTTCCTCGCAGTTCGGTAGCGCTAGCAGTCCCCACAAGGTCGCCGGCGGCTATAAGGCGTTTGGCGGTAGCGGCACGACGACGCTTGCGGCAGTCGATACCGATATCAGTATCTCCGACCGAACCGTTGTGAACCTCGATACGCTGCGCGGTGCGCTGGGCCGCGCGATTGATGGCGAGGTAATGAAGCTCGAGTCGCAGGTCAGTGTTCTTTCCACGGCGGTGACGGGCGGGCCGTTCCTCGGATTGCTCGGCAGTTCCTGGGGTGTGATGAGCGTGTTTGCCGCGATAGGCGAGTACGGGACCGTGCGGCTCGGCGCGGTGGCCCCGGGAATTTCCGCGGCGTTGCTGGCAACGGTCGTCGGCCTGCTGGTGGCAGTCCCCTCGCTGTTCGCCTACAACTGGCTCGCGCAACGGATTCGGCACGCGACGATGGAAATGGAAAGCTTTGCCGACGAATTTGTAAATGCCGTCGAGCATAACTACGTGACGAACTGATCCATGAGACGCCCCTCGAATCGCGGGAAGCGCTACGGACATCTGCCCGAGCTGGGCGAGATCAACGTCATGCCACTCGTGGACTTGTTCATGCAACTCTTCATCGCGGTGATTATTTTTTTCCCCTTCGTCGAGTATGGCATGAATATCAATTTGCCGAAGGGAACCACCGACCAGATCAAGCGCGAGCAGACGCGCACGCTCTCCGTGGACAAGCGCGGGAAGATTTACCTGAACGACATTGCGCTGTCCCAGGCGCAACTGCGCGGTGAGCTGGCGAAATTGGGCCAGTCCGCGCCGCCCATCACGATCCTCGTCAAGGCCGATGAAGTGAACAATTATGGCGCCGTCATGGAGGTGCTCAAGGAGTTGCACGCCGCCAAAATCACGCGCATCGCGCTGTTGACGCAGGAAGAATCGCCACCGAAACTCGCGCGGAGATGAGCACGATTGAGAAAAGGTTCCGCCGAAACTTTATTGTCGCGTGCCTCGTTCATGCCGCGATCATCGGCGGGATTGTTGTCTTTGAAGGGGTCTTCAACAGCGCCCGCTCCAACGTGCCTACAGCCACTGAATTGATTATCCCCGCCGACATCCTGGGCGATTTGCCCGCGGGCGCGGGAACGGGGCGGGGCAACTACGCTCCGCCGCCAGCGGAACCAGCGGGCGAAAATGCCGGGCCCTCGGCCGGGCCGAGCGAGCCAGCGGCCAAACCCGAAGAGCCTGTCGCGCCGAAAGTGAAAGCGACTCCGCCGGAAGCAAAAGATCCGAACGACATCGCGATTCCGAAGAAGATCGTTCCCAAGGAAACCAAGAAGGCGGCTGACACGACTGCCAAGAAGACGGTTACGACCGACAAGACGGCGGATAAGACTGTTGATAAATCGACGACGACCCCGAAGAAGACAGTTGCAGACGCAAAGTCATCTGCCAAAACTGGCTCGACTGGCCCAGCTGTCAGCGCCGACGCAATTCGCAAGCGGTTTGCAAGCGCCCTGTCTTCCGCGGAGGGCGGGACGGCATACGGCGATAACAAGGCGGCAGGAGGCGGCAATGGCGTGTCGAAGTATGGGCATTCGGGTTCGCCCACTGGTTCGGCGGACGGGATTCCGGGTGGGGTTGGCCCGGGCTCACAGTTTTGGTCGTACTACATGCACGTACACGATAAAATGTACGAAGCGTGGGACCAACCGGGACAGGCGACCAGTTTCGATAAGAAACTGGTGACGACCATTGTCTTGCATGTCGCGCGCGATGGACGGATTGAAGGCGTGCGCCTGGAGCATTCGTCAGGCAACAAATTGATGGACGACTCGGCGGTGACGGCGGCGCACAGTGTGCCACGTTTGGATCCGCTACCCGACGGTTTGGGCGGCGCCTTTGCTGAAATCTCGGTGAATTTCCGATTGGAG
Organism: Verrucomicrobiia bacterium; assembly: GCA_041476745.1. Lineage (GTDB taxonomy): Bacteria > Verrucomicrobiota > Verrucomicrobiia > Palsa-1439 > Palsa-1439 > Palsa-1439. Next base: position 3,090 of record JBGOTY010000066.1, read on the forward strand.
GGGTAATAAGAGGTATGTATCAACCGTTTTGGAAGCGATCGATTCAAGCGATGATCTGGGGGGCAATCTGTTTGCTTGCGGGCGGGCTGGTTGGTTCCAGCGTGCTTGGTGCTGATGTGGATGTAAAGAAGGGACGCCGGTCGTTTGGAGTTTCGGGTTTCGGGGGCGATGCGTCGATCGCGGGGCAGGTGACCGATGTATTGAAGAACGATCTACGGCTGTCGGGCTATTTTTCTTTGGCGCCGGTGGCCAGTGCGGAGTTTGTGCAGTCGGGCACGGTACGCGGTGACCGTAGCGGCGTGGTCATCGAATGTATCGTGATACAGCAGGCCACGAAGAAGGTTGTCCTTTCAAAGACGTACCAGGGCAGCGGACAGGATTTGCGTCGCGCGGTGCACAAGCTGACGGATGATATTGTTCAGGCGCTCACGGGCCAGCCCGGTATCGCGCAAACGAAGATCGCGTTCGTGTGGGCGCACGGCGGCGCGAAGGAATTGTCCGTGATGGATTATGACGGCTATAACGTAAAGCAACTCACGTATGATCGCTCGATTAGTGTGCGCCCACGCTGGTCGCCGGATGGCCGCAAGATCGTCTACACCAGTTACAAGAACCTTTTCCCGGACGTACTCGAAGTGGATCTCTACACCGGCCAGCGACTGCGTCTGGCGGCCTACCCGGGGCTGAACACCGGCGCGGCATTTTCACCCGATGGTTTGAGCATTGCCTTGACCCTGAGCAAGGGTGGGAACCCCGAACTATATACCATGAACGCCCAGGGAGGCGATTTGCGACAATTGACCCACTCCCGCGGTGGCGAGTCATCACCGACATGGTCACCCGATGGACGGGACATTGCGTACGTAAGTGATGAAAGTGGCGCACCGCAGATTTGGATGATGGGCAAGGATGGTGGTGCGGCATCGCGGTTGACGGTGTCCCCGAGCTATAATACGGAGCCCGACTGGTCGCGTCCGCCCGCCAATTCCGACATGAAACCGATGCTGGCGTTGACGTCGCGGGTGGGTGGCAAATTTCAGATTGGTGTGTACGACCGCGGCACTGGCGCGGTGCAGCCGGTCGTGACCGATGGCGCCGACAACGAAGATCCGTCGTGGGCGCCCGACGGGCGGCACCTGGTATTTGGGAAGACGCAGCACTGGCGGACGCAGTTGTATCTGCTTGACGTTGTGACCGGCGAGCAAGTACAGTTGCCCACTATTGAAGGGGGCGCGTCCGAACCCGCGTGGGGACCGTAAGTTGCGGATGCGAAGAAACAAATCGTTACAAGGAGAGAGCCTCTTATGAGGAAGAAATTTCTAGTACAGATCATTTTGGCGGCCGTGGTTGCGGCATTTGGATTAGCGGGGTGCAAGAACAAGACCGGAGGGGGTCCAGGCACAACGCAGCCCGGCGCAGACAAGGGTGTTTCACCGCTCGGTCCTGATTCCAACATTACGAGTTCAGACGGCAGTCGCCCGGTGGGCCTCACCGGCGAGCTTTCGCATGGCCAGTTTGCACCCGTTTATTTTGACTACGACAGCGCACGCATTCGTCCGAGCGAAGACTCGAAGCTCCAGGCAGTGGCCGCGTACTTGAAGTCAAACCCCGGCAAGCTGGTGGTGGAAGGCCATTGCGATGAACGGGGCACGGCCGAATACAACCGGGCACTTGGGGAGCGACGCGCACTGGCGGCCCGCGAGGAGCTGGTCAAGCAGGGCGCCGACGGCAGCCGGATCACGACCATCAGCTACGGCTCGGACCGACCGGCGGACATGGGTCATGATGAAGCCGCCTGGGGCAAAAATCGCCGTTGCGAATTTGCAGTTGTGAATCAATAGTGGTTGATTGGTCGCGTTGACAAGACCCTTGACAACGTGTAGTGTCGGTCAGACAGGAGACAAGTCATAATGTCACTACCGCTAGCCTTTTTGAGCGACTGGCACATCATCGTGCTCTTCTTTCTTGTCGTCCTGCTGTTTGGTGGCAAGAAACTGCCCGAAGTCGCGCGGGGACTGGGAGAGGCGATGCGTGAGTTTAAGAAGGCTTCGCGCGACCTGCACGATGAGCCTCAGCAGTCGGCCGGTAAGCCGACAACTCCGCCGTCCGCTCAACCGCCTGCCACCACACCGCAACAACCCTCCGAACCGAAACAGGGCTAAGGCCATCTCCAGTGCGTCCGTGGTTTTCGAAGAAGAATCCGTCGGACGAGATTCCGGTGCTTGAAGACGGGGCGTCTGAAGACGGCGGTGCCGTCAAGACGTTCTGGGAGCACCTGGATGACTTGCGTGGCACGGTGTTCAAAAGCCTCTTTGCGCTGGCGATTACCTTTCATCTGGCCCTCGCGTTTGCCAACCGGATTCTGAACGTGATCACGTGGCCGTTACGGCGGGTGACCGATCACCCGGAGAATTTCCTGCTGAGCCTGAACGTGACCGATTCCTTTGTACTCTCCGTAAAGCTGGCGTTCTACGTGGGCCTGGTTTTCGCGGCGCCGGCCATTCTTTATTTTGTTGGCCAATTCGTGTTGCCCGCGCTCCGGCCAAAGGAAAAGCGACTGCTGTGGCCGGGATTTGCGGGGGGTACCGTTCTTTTCATCCTCGGGGCGGTAAGTTGCTTTGTGTTTGTCGTCCCGCAGACGTTGCGCGCGTTCATTCAGGCCAGCCGGTGGCTGGGAATCGAACCGCGGTGGACGATCGATAGCTACATCAGTTTCGTCGCGCAGTTCACCCTCATGACCGGCCTGACCTTCGAGATTCCACTGGTGATTCTAATCCTGGTGAGGCTCGGCGTTGTTGGTTACGAGACCGTCCGCAAAGGACGGAAGATATTGCTGCTCCTCGCATTTGTCGTCGCCGCGTTTCTGGCCCCGCCCGACCCGCTCTCCATGATCTTGATGGCGCTACCCTTGGTCGTGCTATTTGAAATCACGATCTGGCTGTCGTGGTTTGCCGAACGGCGGAGGAGGGCGAGGAGCTACGATTCGTAGGTCTTGCGGAACTTAACCTCTGGATCAGCGGATTGGCTTTCCTCCGGCTTTGTCGGCGCGGAAGGCGTCTCTGGCGTCTGGGGCGACTTGGATTCCTCGACGAACATCAGTCGCAAGTCGGTGAGCGTGGCGTGGAGCACCTTGGTTTCGTCGGAGTTGAGGTTGCCCTTTGTTTTGCTTTCGAGCATCTCAAGGGTGTCGATAAAAAGGCGGGCGGCCGGCAGGTGCTTTTCGGCTTTCCCCGTGGCGGGGTTGGTGAGTTTGCCGAGCGCAATCATGGCTTGTGTGCCGAACAAGCCGACCATGTCAAGGAAGCGGAGCGTGTCCTCGGTTGAACCCTGCGTGTCTTGTTGAACTTCAGCCATGTTTATTTTTTCTCCTCAGCCGGCGTCACGACGACGACGGCGTGCGGCTTGTTGTTGAAGAACTGATTCGCCACGCGCTTGATATCATCGAGCGTCACCGCGCGGTACTTATCGTCCATCGTCCGGAAATAATCATATCCGAGCCCGTACAACTCGTCCGTTCCCACCAGCAAGCTCAACTCGGAGTTATCCTGCATGTGGACCCGTCGCTGTCCGATGATGCCGTTCTTGGCGCGGGTCAACTCTTCATCATTCAACCCGTTCGCTTCCAGTTTCTCAAGTTCGGCGAAGATCTCCTTTTCGCAAGTGCCGACGTTCTGCGGCGTGGTGCCGACGTAAAACGCGAAATAGCCGGGATCAAGGCCCAGCAACTGGTACGCGCCGACATAGTAGCACAGGCCCAGTTCATCGCGGAGACGACGAAAGACCCGGGAGCCCTGTCCGGTGTACGCTTCGCTGAGCAACTCGAGGGCGAAACGATCCTTGCTGAAAATATCCGCGCCGCTATAACCAATGAGCAGGACGGCCTGCTCCTTCGGGACGTTCTGCACTTTGCGTAGGTCGGCAGGGAGCATCTCCGGGCCCGTCTGCGGGAACTCCAGCTTAACCGATGGCATGACGCCAAACTTTGCCTCGACTTTCTTGCGCACGTCGTCGGCATTCACATTGCCGAACACGGTGAGCACGAGGTTATTCGGCACGACAAAGCGGCGATGAAAATCAGCGAGGTCGGCGCGGGTGAGTTTCGCAAGAGCATCAGAGTTCCCCAAGGGGTTCAGGCGATAGGGATGCCGGGTAAAGAGCGCCTCGCGGAGACCTTGCTGGCCCTTGCGCAAAATCTGGTCCTGCTCGGCCTTAAACTCCGAGAGTTGCACCGTGCGCTCGCGCGCGAGCATGTCATCCGGAAATGTCGGGTTCTGGAGTACGTCAGCCAGCAGATCGAGTGTGCGGTCGAAGTCCTCGCTCAACGACTGCGCCGCAACGCCGAAACTATTGTTGCCTGAAAAATGGTTGATGGCCCCACCGACGGACTCCATCGTCTCCGCAATCTGCTCCGCGGTGCGCGTCTTCGTCCCTCTCAGTAGCATGCGCGCGGTCAACTTCGCGAGGCCGTTGTTTGCACCGGTCTCGGCGATGACGCCCCCTTTCAGGACGGCATGGAAATCCACGAGCGGCAGCTTCGGATCTTCGCGCACGAGCAGGCGGAGTCCGTTTGGAAACTCGAACTTCTTGATCGTGATTTCCGCTTTGACCGCCGCCGTCGTCGGTGGCTTGGCCAGCGTGCCCGTCGGGTTGAGCGAGGTGACAGTGAGATTGTTGTCCGTGAAGTACGTCTGAATCACGCGTTGCAAATCGTTGCGGGTGACCTTGCGCAGGCTCTCCAGGTACACATCCGAGTAATTCGGATCACCCACGAGGAATTCGTTTTGCGCGATGTCCGAGGCCTGACCTTGCATCGTCTTAAGCCGATCGAGATAACTGCTCGTGCTGATCTTGATCGCCTTGTGCAATTCCTCTTCGGTGACAGGCTGTTCGGCGAGATGTTTCACCTGCTCGCGAATCGCCGCAATTGCCGCTTCACGCTTGTCAGGGTCGGTTCTGGCTTCAATGACGAAAATCCCCGGATAGCCGGGCGTGTAGCTGCCGGCGCCAATTCCATGCACCAAACCGCGCTTTTGACGAAGCTCGCGATACAGGCGCGAGCTGTTGCCCTGGCCGAGAACAATCGCCAGCACGTCGAGCGGGTAGACGTCGGGATGCGTGACCGCGGGAATGTGCCAGGCCAGATGGATCTGCGAAAGCTGCATCGGCATCTCTTCGTGGCGCTCGCGCAGACTGAGCTGGGGAGGTTCGGGCGGGACGAAAGCTGGGGCGACTGCGCCCATATTGGCGTCCTTTGTTTGGTCGCGCAGCTCTTGCTCGACCTTTGCCGCATCCACGTCGCCGACGACGACAAACACGATGTTGTTGGGTACGTAGTGTTCCTTGTAGTACGCGACCACGTCGTCGCGGGTGAGGCGATTGTAAATGTCGGGATAGCCGATGACGGGGAAACGGTACGGGTGGGTCGTAAACGCCGTCGCCCACAGCGTACGGTTGGCCCGCCGCCCGGGGTCGTCGTTATTCATCGCCATCTCGCGGAGAATGACCCGCTTCTCCTTCAGCAGCTCCGGCTCGGGAATGGACGCGTGTTGCATGCAGTCGGCCAGAATGTCCACGGCCGTTTGCCAGTTTTCGGACGGTATATTGATGTAGAAGACGGTTTGTTCGAAAGAGGTGTAGGCGTTGATATAACCGCCCTTGCGTTCGATCTCCTGAGCGATTTGCGACACGCCGCGGGTGGTCGTGCCCTTGAACAGCATGTGTTCCAACACATGCGAGAGGCCGGCACCCATCCACGGGCCTTCCGTGATGCTGCCGGCGCGCACCCAGGCCTGGGCGCTAACGACCGGCGCGCTGTGGTCTTCGCGTCCAAGAATGGTGAGCCCGTTAGCGAGGACGACCTTGTGAACGGGCGGGGCATTGGGAGTTTGGGCGCGGATCATTGAAGTTCCTGCAGTGAATAGGAGCGCGACCGCAAGGCCGCGCCGGAGGCAGTGGGATCGCATGCCGTTTCAGACACCTAGTTCGAACCGCCGCTCAATTTCTTCGCGTCGGCGGCACGGCTCGGGACGCTGTGATAGCGCTCGTTGGCGTCCTGGTGACTGGCGGGGTGGCGGCTGCGCGTGCCCGGGGGCGGCTGGTAGGGTTTGACGAAGGCCTCGTCGAAATCGTAACCGCCCTTGAAATCTTCGCGGGTATCCTGTGCGGTCTTGCCGAGAATCCCTTTGTCCACCATGCAGAAGACAATCTCGCCGAAATCCTCGCATTGCTTCACGCCCCAATAGCTGAGCACCGTCTTCGCCATCGGGCCAAACTGATCGAGCGCGTAACGCCGCAGACCGTCGAGCAATTCCTGGCCGCTGACATGCCGTCCCGTGCCGCGCGAATCTTTCTTAAGTATTTTGATGGTGAAGTCGAGGCCCTCGCGCACGAAGTAGTACGCGTCACGGTCGTAGCGTCCATCCGCTCGCGCGATCTCGTCGACTGCCTCGGGCAAATTCAGCTTTTGCATTAGCGGCCCCTCATTTCCGATGTTGCGACGCTGGCGGCTTTTGGATGCCGCGCGCGCCATTCCCTCACCGCCGTTCCCAATAGGAGCGCCGACAAAAAGAACGCCACGATCTGTTGCTCCTGCCTCGTCAACTTGAACATAGTGACCTCACGCACCTGCTGCTGTCCAGAATATAGCCGAGTTTCGCCGCGTCTCAACTAGAATCTGGCATGCACCTCAAGTGCCCCGCCGCTGCACCCGATCCTGATACGTCGAATTGCAGGTTTTGCCGGATTCCAGGCATCAGGCGCATTACGATGCGGCGATATTGACCAGTTTGCCGGGGACCACGATAACTTTCTTGATTTGTTTGCCCGCGAGGTGCTCCTGCACGCGTTCGTTCGCGAGCGCGAGTTTCTCCAATTCGTCCCGCGAAATCTGCGCGGGGACGTCCATCCGGTCGCGGAGCTTCCCGTTGACCTGCAGAACGACGGTGACGGTATCCTCTTTGAGCAGCGCCTCATCAAACCCGGGCCACGGCTCATAGGCGAGTGTTTGCTTGTGGCCGAGCTTCTCCCAGAGTTCTTCCGCCAAATGCGGCGCGTAAGGCGCGAGCGCGAGCACGAATGGTTCGAGGAGCTTGCGCGGACGCGTCTCCTGCGCGGTGACCTCGTTCACGAAGATCATCATTTGGGAAATGGCGGTATTGAAAGCGAGCGTTTCCGTGTCCTCGCCGACCTTCTTAATGGTTTGATGCAGGACTTTAAGAAGTGTTCCCGTCGGTTCGCTATCATCGAGGATGAGCTTGCCGTCCTCGTCGCAGAACAAACGCCAGACGCGGCCGAGGAAGCGATACACACCTTCCGCGCCGCGCGTGTTCCACGGCTTGACCATGTCCAGCGGCCCCATGAACATTTCGAATACGCGAAGAGTGTCGGCGCCAAACTCCGCGACCGGGACGTCAATCGGAATGACGTTCCCGCGCGACTTGGACATCTTCTGGCTGTCCTCGCCGAGGATCATGCCCTGGTTCACGAGCTTCATGAACGGCTCGGGCGTGGAGACGTGGCCGAGATCGAACAGCACCTTGTGCCAGAACCGCGAGTAGAGCAGGTGCAACACCGCATGTTCCGCGCCGCCGACGTACAGATCGACAGGCATCCAGTGCCTTTCCTTGTCCTTCGCGACGAATGCCTGATCGTTGTGGGGATCGATATAGCGCAGATAGTACCAGCAGGAGCCCGCCCACTGCGGCATCGTGTTCGTCTCCCGCTTCGCCGGGCCGCCGCATTGCGGGCATTTCGTATTCACCCAATCCGTCGCCTTCGCCAGCGGCGGCTCCGCATTGCCCGCCGGCGTGTAGTCCTTCATCTCCGGCAGCCGCAACGGCAATTCGCTCTCCGGCACCGCCACCGTGCCATCCTTCTCGCAATGCACAATCGGAATCGGCTCGCCCCAGTAGCGCTGACGAGAGAACAGCCAATCGCGGAGCTTGTATTGGACGGTCGGTTGGCCTAGGCCCTTTTCCTGTAGCCATGCGGTGATCTTCTTCTTGGCTTCACGAGTTGGGAGTCCATCGATGATTGGCGAACGCACGGCGATGCCTTCGCCTTCAAACGCGTTGTCGCGGAAATCGACGCCTCCGCTCACGACTTCCGTGATCGGGAGATCATATTTCCTCGCGAACTCATGATCTCGTTTATCATGCGCGGGAACGGCCATGATCGCGCCGGTGCCGTAGCCCATCATCACGTAATCGGCGACCCAGATCGGGATCTTCTCATTGTTGACCGGGTTAACGGCGTAACCACCCGTGAAAACGCCGGTCTTCTCTTTCTCCAACTGCGTGCGCTCCAACTCGCTCTTTTTCGTCGCTTGCGCGCGATAGGCATTCACTGCGTTGCGCTGCGCCGGCGTGGTGAGTTTCTCAACAAGCGAATGTTCCGGCGCGAGCACCATGTACGTTGCGCCGAAGAGTGTGTCCGGCCGCGTTGTGAAGACGCGCAGCACCTCGCCTGCCTCGGTTTTGAAATCAACCTCTGCGCCTTCACTTCGGCCAATCCAGTTGCGCTGCTGTTCCTTGATCGACCCGGGCCAGTTGACCAACTCCAAATCCTCCAACAGCCGCTCAGCGTATTTTGTGATGCGGAGAATCCACTGACGGAGCGGTCGGCGGTAAACTTCCTTATGCCCTTTGCGATCGCAAGTCCCGTCCGCGTTCACTTCCTCGTTGGCGAGAACAGCCTTACATCCTTCGCACCACCAGACGGGCACTTCGGATTCATAGGCCAAGCCTTTCTTGTAGAGCTGCAAAAAAATCCACTGCGTCCACTTGTAGTAACTCGGGTCGGTGGTATCGACTTCGCGGTCCCAATCGTAGGAGAAGCCGAGCATCTGGATCTGGCGGCGGAAAGTGTCGATGTTTTTGCGCGTGGTGATTGACGGATGCGTGCCGGTGTCGATGGCGTATTGCTCGGCGGGGAGGCCAAACGCGTCCCAGCCCATCGGATGAAGCACGTTGCAGCCGCGCATCCGCTGGAAGCGGCTGTAAATGTCGGTTGCGGTATAGCCTTCGGGATGGCCGACGTGCAAGCCCGCGCCGCTGGGGTAGGGGAACATGTCGAGGACGTAAAGCTTCTTCTTCGCCGGATCTTCGTGCGCGGCGAAGGTTTTGTGCTCGGCCCAGTAGCGCTGCCACTTCGGCTCGATCTTGTCGAACGGATATTTCTTGCGGAGTTCCGGCATAAAGCGAGGAGACTATACCGGCTGGCATATGTCTAGGCAAGCGTAGCTCAACATTCAATCCAACCGTGATAATACAATCGTTTGTGTGATAGCGATTCAAACTTGGGCGATTCCCAGCTCCCCTTCGCTTGGCGGTTTGTATGTAGTCGATGGCCTTTATTGTCAGTAACAACGACCTTGACAGTGCAATCGTTTGTATGATAGGAAATAGGGGCTGGGCAATTGCCAGCACCCCCGTTCGTGCGGAGCTGTGTGTGGCCTGAAGGCCATTTCCGAAAAGGATCACTTACGATGAACGTCGCCTTGAAGCGAGCATTCCCCATCAATATCCATTTGGCAGCGATCGCCCTGGTGTTTGTTATCGGTACGGATGTGAGCAGAGCACAAGTGCAGCTCAAC
>JBGOTY010000067.1:0-12491 GCA_041476745.1 Verrucomicrobiia bacterium
AGGTCTTTCCACTTACCGATCAGCATCGCCAGTGTGGCAAACGCGAACAAGACGATCGGCAGGCCGAGCAGGAAATCCTTGTCAAACCCCAACGGCAGGCTGAACTGCTGCAATAACGCGCGGGCAAAGAGCCAGGCTTGGATCCAGAACTCCTTGCGCCATGGTGGGGATAAATTCAGCCTCTCATATTGGCCGCGCGTGAAGGTATGGAGAAAACCCTGTTTCGTGTACGCATAACCCCAATTCATCGGCGGATTCGTCGACGACGATACCGACATGTAGAAGTAGAAACTGCAGCCGACGAGAAACGCCGCGGTACAGATCAGCGCGTTCTTCCGGCTCAGCCACCCTTCATTCCCCATCCAGACCAGCAGCAGTACGGCCAGAGCCGCCGGCATGAATATCAAGGCCGTCGCGGGAATCGGCGGACCGAAAAGAATGAACAGGTTCACCTTCTGTGACAGGATCTCGCTACTGGGATTCGTCTGCAACCACGCGTCAACGTACGCGCTGGCCGCCAAACCAAGCAGCGCCGCAACCACGAGTTCCCAAAATGCGGACAGCGCCGGCATCACCACGGCCGTGTGCCATGACCGCCGGTCCCACACCGACATGAGTCCCAGGGCGAGGGCGCCGGCCATGAACGGCGCGGCCATCACCACGATGGTTTGGTGATTGGCGATGCCCAGAGCATACATGAGAATCGTCGCATACAGGAATCCGTGCCGCTGCGGCCGCATCATCCACGCAAAAAACGTGCACGCCGTGATGATGAACATGAACACATTCAGGACGCGCATCTCGGGTACGCAGGCCCACAGCCACACGCCGCGGTTGAATCCGAAGAGCAGCGCCACCGCCGACCCGATCGTCAGCGCCATCCAGTGCTTCATGGAGTCTTCGATGTCCTTCGCCCAGGTCACCGAGCGCAGCAACATCATGATCGAACGCGTCATCAGCAACGTCAGCACGCCGACCACCAATGCGCCGGTCAACACCGACATCAGGCAAATCCGATACGCCGGATTGCCGAACGGCACAAAATGGCGCCACACCCATCCCAGGAAGGCCCATAGCGGATACCCCGGCGGATGCGGCACGCCGAAATTGAACGCGCCCGTGACCAGCTCGCCGGAATCCTCCAGCGTCACCTCGGGCGACATGTAATAAAGGAAAGCAAATCCTGCGATCAGGAACGTGACCACCGCCGCAATCCAGTCCTCGGGCGTGAAGAAGGCGTGCAGGCTCTGTGGCGGTTCCGGCGGGGCTGAGGGTGCCGGCGCGGCCTTGACCGGAGCGGCTGGGGTGGTCGTTGGTGTTGTCGGCTTACGGTTTTTCTTGCCCATAATTGTTGCTCGTCAGTGTCGCAGGTGTCGCCTTAGCGGCGAATTTGAATATTCGTAAGTGTCGATGGCGAACGCAGCACGGCAACGGTGTTCTCGCCCATGGGGCAAGCCGCCGCAAGTTTGGTCTCCCAAAGAGCCAACGATGGCAATAGCCCGCTACCGGCCACGGTCGTCGCCTGATTGACGTTGGACACCGGGTGCGGGGTTCCGGGCAGCCAATACCACCCCACCACCAGCGCGAGTGACAAGGCGCCGGCCAAAGCGACCTGAAAACCGGGGCGGTGACCGAACTGCCAGAGCGCCCACCCGTGTCCAGTTACCGGTCGTTGCATCTCGTGCAAGATGGACCGCCGGGCCGTCGCCGGCAGACGCGCCGGACGAAGAGCGTTAAGTTGATGTTCCAACGTGTCGAATGGTCTACTCATGGTGTGCCTGCCTTCGTGAGTTGTTGCCGCAACGCGCCGAGTGCCAACCGGTAGCGGGAGGCGACCGTGTTTGGCGATTCGTCGGTCACCGTGGCGATCTGCTGAAATGTCAGTTCTCCCCAGATTTTCAGCGTGAGGACCTCCCGTTGCTCGACGGGTAGTTCACGGATCGCCATCTCCAGCCGGGCATGCTCCTCGGCCTGCTCCAGGGACGATTCAAACAACGACGGCTGGCCGTACCAGGACTCCCCGGCCGCGACCTCGCGCCGCCAACGCCGGGCCGCTTGTCGCTGTCGGTCGAGCACGGTATAGCGCACGGCGGAATAACAAAGCGCCGGCAGATCCGGTTCAGTGACGCCGTTGTTCGCGTGTTTGCGCCAGACACGGAGGAACGCCTCCTGCACCACGTCGGCGGCATCAGCGTCGTTGCGGCATAACTGTCGCGCGTACAAAAACAGGCCATCCCCACACTGGTGGAGCATCCGCTGCCACATGGTCCTGTCTGTTGCGTTGTCGGTCACGCGGTTGACGCCCTGCCACATGCTAATCGTCGCTGCGGGCGTCATTTGTCACCACAAACACAATTCATCGTCGGTTCGTTGTTTGCTAGTTTACGGGCTGCTCCAGGCGGCGCATCACCTGCAGGTTCTTGACGTAGGCTTCGAGCCGTTTCTCTTCGTCCGCAATATGGCGCACCCGCAGCATCGAGCGCACCCGCACCATCAACTCGAGCGCATGGATCGGTTTCGCAAGAAAATCGTCCGCGCCCGCGATGATACTCTCCTCCAGCGCCCGCTTCGAGTCCAATCCGGACACGACGATGATGCGAATGTCGCGCGTGCGCGGGTCCGCACGCACTTGCTGGCACACCTCGATGCCGGACATTTCGGGCATCATGATGTCCAACAGCAATAGATCCGGTTGCTGCTCCCGCGCTACACGCACAGCCTCGGCCCCATTGCTGGCCGTGAGCACCTCGTGCCCAAGTTCTGCCAGCAGACTGCTTTCGTATTCGCGAAGGGGCGCTTCGTCATCCACCACTAAAATTTTTGCCCGCGTCGGTGCTCGATCCATAATCGTTCCTTGTCTCGTCCTAGTGCCGGAAGTGCCGGATTCCGGTGAAGACCATCGCCACATTACGTTCATCCGCCGCCGCAATCACCTCGGCATCGCGGACGCTCCCACCCGGCTGGATGACCGCGGTCGCCCCGGCTTCGGCCACCGCGATCACACCGTCGGGGAATGGGAAAAAAGCGTCGCTGGCGACCACGCTGCCTTTGAGGTCGAGTCCGGCTTCCCCGGCTTTCCAGGCGGCGATTTTCGAGGAATCCACGCGACTCATTTGACCCGCGCCGATGCCCAACGTTCGACTTCCACGGGTATCGAACCGCGCAAAAACGATGGCGTTGGACTTTACATGCTTGACCACCCGCCAGGCGAACAAGATCGCGTGCCGCTCCTCGTGCGTCGGATGACGCTTCGTGACGACTTTCATGTCGGCTGCCGAGACCAATCGCGTATCGCGCTCCTGGACGAGCAATCCGCCCGTGACCGAACGTAGCGCCACGCCTGCGGTGGCTGGTCGCAGGTTTTTGATAAGCCGCAGGTTCTTCTTCTTCTGCAGGATCGCAAGGGCGCCGGGCTCAAACTCCGGCGCGACAATCACCTCGCTGAAAATCTCGGCAATGGCGGTCGCGATGGCGGCGTCGAGCGGGCGATTCACCGCAATAATGCCCCCGAAAGGCGCCTGCTTGTCGGTCGCATAAGCCAGATCCCACGCCTCGATCAATGTCGGCGCGCTGCCCACACCGCACGGGTTCGTGTGCTTGATAATCGCCACCGTGGGTTCTTCAAATTCGGTTGCCAACTCGGCGGCGGCGGTAAGATCGAGAATATTATTGTACGAAAGCTCCTTGCCGTGGAGTTGCTGGAAGTGCTCGAAGAAATCGCCGTACAACGCCGCCTGTTGATGCGGGTTCTCGCCGTACCGCAGGTCCTGCGCCTTCTTCAATGACAACTGCAGCGTCTCGGGCAATTCGCTCTTCCCCTCTCCCGTGTCCCCTTTCGCCCGCATTCGCTCGGCGTGCAGGTATTGGGCAATGGCTCCGTCGTAACGCGCCGTCGTCTCGAAAACCTTCACCGCGAGCTTCCCGCGGAACTTCTCGCAGGTGTTGCCACCGTGTTCCTTGATGTCCTTGAGTACCGCAGGGTAATCAGCGGGATCGACGACGACCGTGACACTCGCGTGGTTCTTCGCCGCGCTGCGCAACATACTCGGCCCGCCGATGTCGATGTTTTCAATAGCTTCGTTTGGCAAAACGCCCGGCTTGGCGACTGTCTTCTCGAACGGATACAGGTTGACCACCACGAGATCGATGGGTTTGATGCCCTGTTTGGCCGCCTGCGCTTCGTGCTCGGCGTTGCCGCGAATATAAAGCAGACCGCCATGCACTTTCGGATGCAGCGTCTTCACGCGTCCATCGAGCATTTCGGGAAAACCGGTGAGCTCGCTGATTTCGACGACCGGAATGCCGGCGCCCTTAAGGGTGCGAGCCGTCCCGCCCGTCGAAATGATCTCGACCCCAAACGCCTGCAATTCCTTCGCGAAATCAACCAGTCCCGTCTTGTCCGAAACGCTGATTAGCGCCCGTTGGATTCTGCCCATAACCCGCTGAGGGTAACGGATGCCGGGTTGCGCTTCAATCGAATTTCAACTCGGGTGATTCGACGCGGATGAGCTTCCAGCCGGCGTCATTTTTGCGAAAATACAGGCGAAAACGCTCGGCACGGACTTCGCTCTCGGACAGGCTGCCTTTGGCCTTGGCGAGGACTTTCGCGATGAACACGGCCTGCGCTTTCTGGTGGTCGGGGTCGACGGTGACGGTCAGGTCGCTGAGGTGAATGAATATTGCGTCGTACTGGGAGCGAAACGAGCTTACCCCACCCAGCAGCATGGACTTGTCCATTCCCCAGTCATCGCTGTAATCGGCGGCCACCGCATCCGACAATTGCAGCAACTTGCCGTTTTCCACCGCGCTCTCCATGACCGCGATCTGTTTCTTGATCCGCGTCTCATCGGTCACAAATACCCGTTGCCAGACCTGCCAAAGTACAAACGCGGCGATCCCAATCACAGCAATTCGTAGCAGCCATTTCATCGTTTCCACCTCCAATGCCAGAGCATTCGTTCCTGTACGAGCCGGGTCGCGACCGGACCTTTCACGTAGTCCTCAAGATCGAAATCGCGATTGTCGCCGACCACAAAAATCTTTCCGGCGGGAAGCAGCATCGACTCCATCTGCCAACCAGGATTGATCGTGGTGTACGGCTCGGATAACGGCGCACCGTTGATCTTGAAGACACCACGCTCAATAGAGACGGTCTCACCAGGCAGTGCGGTCACGCGTTTCACAAAGTACAATGGCGGGTTGTTCGCCGTGCGGAAGACTACGATGTCGCCCCGGCGAGGTTCGTAATGTCGCACGCGCTGCATCAGGCAAAAGTCCCACGTCTTCAACGTCGGCGTCATGCTGTCGCCGTACACAATGTGTGGCGTGACCACGAACTTAACAATGAGAAAGACAACTGTGCCGACAATCAACAGCCACACGAGGGACCTGACGCGGCCTTTTGTCACTCGATAACCACCATCGGCTTGCCCTTGCGGATTTCACCGATGAGATAGGATTTCACCCCCGCGCGTGAGGCGTGCTTCTGGACCGCGGTCACCGATTTCGGATCGACGATGCACACCCTGCCGAGGCCCATGTTGAATACGCGATGCATCTCCTCATCGGTCACCCCGCCCCCCTCTTGGAGTAGTTTGAAAATCGGCAATACATCCCACGAACTACTGCGAATGACCGCGCCACAATTCTTCGGCAGCACCCGCGGGATGTTGTCATAAAATCCGCCACCCGTAATGTGCGCAATTCCACGAATGGCGTTTCGAATTTCGGCTTTCGATTTTCGAATTTTCCTAATGATTGGCCAGTAGTTGCGGTGCACTTTGAGTAGTTCTTCGCCGAATGTGCAGCCAAGCGCGCTGTGGTAATCATCCAACCGCACCCGCATTTGCGCGAAAAGAATCTGCCGCGCCAGCGAATACCCATTCGTGTGCAACCCCGTACTGGCCAGCCCGACGATCACGTCACCCGGCCGGATGCGCGATCCGTCAATAATCTGGTCGCGTTCGACCACGCCGACAATCGTGCTTACCAAATCATAGTCGCCCGCCGCGTACATCCCCGGCATTTGCGCCGTCTCGCCGCCAATCAACGCGCAACCCGCCTCCGCGCACGCCTTGACCAGGCCATCGATAATCTGATGGAATACGCGCGGCGACAGTTCCCCCATGCCGATGTAATCAAGGAAAAATAAAGGCTCCGCGCCGACCGCCGCAATATCGTTCACACAATGATTGACGAGGTCCTGCCCCACCGTGCCATGCTTGTTCAGCGCGACAGCGATCTTCAGCTTCGTCCCAACGCCGTCCATGCTGCTCACCAGCACTGGCCGCTTGTGCTTCTTCAAGTCGAGCGCAAACAATCCCCCAAACCCGCCAATCGCCCCCAGCACCTCGCGCCGCAGCGTCTTGCGAACCTTCTGCCTGAGCCCGCCCTTAAGCGTGTCGGCGAGATGGATGTTCACACCCGAACTGGCGTACGCGGTATCCGTTGCTTTTCGATCACTCACGCCGCCCAGTTTGTTGGAAGGAATTAAGAATTGCAAGACAGGGACAAAGATCCGCTACACCTAGAAAAACCAACTTGACAGCCAGAAACTAGAGGCTATAGTGGCTGTAACAATGTTACAGCAAATATAGCGCTATGGCTCCTACTATTCGAATCGATGATGATGTCTATGCTTGGCTGCAGAAGAATGCGCGCCCATTCGAGGACACGCCAAATTCGGTTCTGCGAAGGGTGGCGGGGTTGGACTCAGCTTCTGACAAGCCTGCAATCAAAGAAAAGCAATCAAGAAAGGAGAAGGTAAAGATGATCAACCTTGGAAACAGAATATTCAGCGGAAGATTGCTGAATCAAAAATGGGGTATCGGAGCTCGCCACGCCCTGTATCACAAAGACGGCCATTGGTATAACAACTTGGAGAGATTTCCGGGGGCGTTGTGCGATCCCCGTGGCTACGTCAAGTTTGAAACAGAAGAGGAATACCGCAATTGCCCCAATGTCACCGTTGGTGAAGAAACAAATGTACGAGGGGGTATTTCGTCGATTCCAGACTATGTCCGCGTCACGTAATCAGTTCACGGAGTCGCGACGGTAGTCCCTGCTACAACAACGGCCGTTGCGTATCCTCGTGCACCAAGTCGGAGACGGGGCGGCGGTACTTGGCGCGGCGCTGTTCCATGACGAACTTGTCCATTTCGGATTCGACGGGCGAGGGATACTGGCCGGTGTAGCAGGCGGTGCAGAATTCATTCGCGGGCAGGCCGGTGGCGGCGATCATGCCATCCAGTGAGAGGTAGCCGAGGGAGTCGGCGCCGAGGAATTCGCGGATCTGTTCCTGCGAATTGTTCGCGGCCATCAACTCCTTGCGCGTCGGGAAGTCGATGCCGTAGGCGCAGGGCCATTTGTGCGGCGGGCAACTGACGCGCATGTGGACTTCCTTCGCGCCGGCCTCGCGCAACGTGATCACCCGCGCGCGCGCGGTCGTACCGCGCACAATTGAATCGTCCACCACGACAACGCGCTTGCCCACGACCATTTCCTCGATGAGGTTGAGTTTCACGCGCACGCCAAAATCGCGGATGAGCTGGGTCGGCTGCAGAAACGTGCGGCCCACATAATGGTTGCGGACGAAGGCGTTGCCAAAATCGATCCCGCTTTCTTCCGCGAACCCCATCGCCGCCCAATTCCCGCTGTCGGGCACGGGAATCACGAGGTCCGCTTCGATGGGATGCTCGCGCGCCAACTGACGGCCCAGGTTGATGCGGACCTGCGCGACGTTCTTGTTAAAGATGTCGCTGTCGGGCCGCGCGAAGTACACGAACTCGAAAATGCAAAACGCGTGCGGTTGTTGCGTGCCGGCCCAGGGGTTGACCGAGCGCACGCCCTGCTGGTTGATGACGACGATCTCGCCGGGGGCAAGGTCGCGCACGTACTCGGCATGAATGAGGTCGAGCGCGCACGTTTCGCTCGCGAGCACGTAGGCGACGCCTCCTTCGCTGCCGTCTTCTTTTGGCGCGGCCATTTTGCCCAGCACCAGCGGTCGGAAGCCAAACGGGTCGCGGACGCCGATGAGTTCATCCTCGCCCATGATGACCAGCGAGTACGCGCCCTGGATTTTGCGCATGACCGCTTCGAGCGAGTGGGCCCGGTCGTCGTTAGACGGACGCGCGAGCAGGTGCAGGATAATCTCGCTATCCACGGTTGTTTGGAAAATCGAACCTTGGTCTTCGAGTTCGGCGCGCAGGCGCGAGGCGTTGGTGAGATTACCGTTGTGACCGATGGCAATTTGCCCGCACGCGCAATCGACAACGAGCGGCTGGGCGTTCTTGATGTTGGAACTGCCGGTGGTGGAATAGCGGACGTGACCGATCGCGAGCGGGCCGGGCAGGGAACGCAGGATGTTCTTGTCGAAGACCTGGCCGACGAGTCCCATGCCCTTGTAGGTCCGCAAGTCGATGCCGTCAGAGGCTGTGATTCCCGCGCTTTCCTGGCCCCGATGCTGTAGCGCGTACAGCCCGTAATACGTCAACTCCGCCGCATTCGGGTGCCCGTAAATCCCAAATAAGCCGCAATAATGCCGTGGCCGCATGCCTTCTTCTGGGTTCATTGCCCGGTCAACTCGCCTCGACGAACGCAAGCCGTCGAAAGTTTCACCTCGTGGAAACGTTTAGTCCAGCAGAGGACAAATAGCAAGGAGCAACCCCGGCTGTGTGGAACTATCTGATTGACGGAAACGCGTCTTTCGTCGGCGCTTGGGGATGGTCTACCGGGAGACGGAAACAGGTGCTTCGATGGCGGAACTGCTTTCGAGAACTTCTGCCACCGCTTTCAACAGTTCATCATTGTTGAATGGCTTGGAGACAAACCGATCGACCCCGGCGTGGAAGCTTTCTGGAAGCTCGGTCACGCGGAACCCGGATACGGCAATGATTTTCAGGGCCGGGTTTAACTTGCGCAGGAACTCGAGGGTCTCGGCGCCGTTGAATCGCGGCATATTGTAGTCAAGCAGTACGAGGCGAATATCTCGCGGGGCATAGCGCACCATGTCGAGCCCTTTCGGGCCGGTGGTAGAGGTCAGCACGTTGTATCCCGCGCTACGCAAAAGCGGCCGGTTCGTCTCCAGAAAACTTGGGTCATCATCAATGATCAGGATCGTGCATTTCGTTTTTGGCTCGCTATTGGCATCGGCGCCGTGAGGCAGTTCTTCTCGTTGGCCCACACCACCGGTGCTGAATAACGCGACTGCTGCGTTGAAAATGCCCATACGGTTCTTTCCTTAATCGTCTCTATGTTCACACGGCAACTAGGGCTTGATGGTGCAGGGTTTATGCCAGAAGACCGCAGCGACGCGGTAGCACGCTTTTTGTTCCAGAAATCCCCAAATTGCTTGTGCAAAGTACTGCCTGTCAAGCAGTTGGTTGCGGCAACCAATTGGATGGAAAGGAAGAATTCACTGGCCAATAAGAATAATCGAGCCTTCGGGAGCCGGCACGCCGCCAGTGTTTTCGACGGTGACGGCGAACTTGTCAATGCACGCGATGTCCTTGACCAGCTTGACCTGCAAATTGCCGTGACCAGACTCGTCCGTCCAGCCGATGCCGGCCGGGACAGGCGGTTCGCCGCCGCAGATCGCCCAAATTTCGAGGCACTTCCCTTGACCCTCGACGACGGGTATGAGGTTGGCGACAACCATAAGCCCCGTCTTCTTTTCGGTCTGCCAGTAAACCTTGGCGGTCGCCTTCGCCTGCCCCTTCGGGTCGGCCAGCGGCGCAATACGAATCGCAGGATCCGTCAAGAGCTCAAGCGAGGCGGTTTGTTCATTGACCTTCTTCAGGAGCGCGGCCGTTTGGGGGATCTGCTGCTCGAGTTGTTCGCGCATTCGATCCGTGGCGCGTTGCAACTGGACCTTTTCGGCATCGAGTTCCGCGTTGGCCGCGCGCAAGGTCTTAAGGCTCTGTTGCTGCTCGACGTTCTCGGCGCGAAGTTTGACGATTTGTTCCTGAAACTGCTGCGCCTGGGCATCGAGACGGGCCGTAAGATTGGTGATGCCGCCATGCTGTTCGTCATTTTTGGCGAGAAGCTTGTTGTAGTCTTCCGTCATCGCCTGCCGCCAACGCGTCAGCTCTCGAAGCTGGCCGTTCGCGCTCATCAACATAATCGCCAGCACGACGGCGGCCGCCCAGGGAATGCCGCGGAGGATGAGCAGGCCGAGGTTGAAACCTTCGCGCTCGCGGCATTCGGCAACTGGCGCAGACGCGGGCGCGGGCACGCGCACGGGCATACGGGTCGGCGCCGCCACGGGAGCCGGTGCTGGCGTTTCGACCGGGCGTTTCTTTTCTTCTATCGCCGTCAGGATGCGGTCGTACACCGCCGGCACCGGCTGCGCGGACGGAGCAGCCAGCGCCATTTGGTCGGCAATCGCCTGGTATTCCGCAATCTCGGCCCGGCAGAGTTCGCGGTTCTCGGCGATGTACCGCTCGAAGTTGTACAGTTCGTCGCCATCAAGCGCGCCAATGACGTAGAGCGGAAGCATCTCGCGAAAGGTTTCGTGTGTCATGGCGTGCGTCCCTCTCCCCCGGCGCCAACGCGGCCGAGTTGTTCGCGAAGACGGATCATGCCGGTGCGGATCCTCGTTTTCACGGTACCGAGAGGCTGGCTGAGTCGTTGGGCGATTTCAAATTGGGTCAACCCGCCGAAGTAGGCCATCTCAATGGGCACTCGCTGCTCGTCCGGCAGCCTGCCCAAGGCGTCTCGCACGGTCCGTTGCGCCTCGGAGACGACTGCGTCCTCGGCGGGCGTCATGGACGTCGTGATTTGCGATTCGTCTTTCCCGACCGATTCGGCGAGACGGGCGCGCGTCTTGCGCGCCCGGAGACGGTCGATGGCGCGGCTCCGCGCAAGCATGATGAACCAGCCGAGCGGCTTGCCGCGCCGGTCATCAAACGAGACGGCGGTTTTCCAGACCTGGACGAAGGTTTCCTGCAAAACGTCTTCGGCCTCGGCCCGATCACTGAGAATCTTCACCGCGAGGGCGAAGAGCAGCGGACTGTGGCGCGCGTAGAGTTGTTGAAACGCGTCTTTGTCGCGGGCGGCCACGGCGCGCAGCCATGCGCCATCTTCCTGGATCTCCGTCGAAGAGACATTCCCGCCGGTTTGGCCATCGGACATCGCGGCACTGTAACAATCGCGCAAAAAGCTGGCGAGTGAAAAAGACCGGCGCCGGTACGCCTGAGGAGCCACTCTGTCGAACGGAAATCTTCGCTTAACAAACGGATCGTCTCCGCGTATTGAAGCGCACGGACGTTCTGTGTATTGGCATTGCGCGAATTGCATGGATGAACCTGTTTCGGCGTTGGCACTCTGGCCTCCCAACCACAACCTTCACGAGCCACGAGAGGGAGACCACGAACGCGACGGGCACCGGGCGCGACCAATTGGAATGGGACCGCGGTCGTTCCCCCTCGTCGAGGCGATTACGGGGAACATTCCAGTTTCGGTTCATGCGTCTGATCCCTGCTTCCGACGGCATCGCCAGTCTCGTTCTTCCATAGATACTACGAGGGCCGAGGGGGCGTGGATTGATCGGCATTTGAGTTTGACGGTCTCGTGCGGGCTGCCTATCCTGCGTAAACGGGACGAGCACAGCTATGAAGAGGTTTACGTGGACGTTGGTTGTGGCCTTGGGCGCATTGTCGGTCATCGCCGGCTGCGGTAACAAGGGCCGGGTAAGCACTGCTGAACTACAGAGCAGTTTCAAGTCGGCTGAGCCGGCCATGCAGACCCTGGTCAATAACGCTGTGGCAGCTGTCAAATCCAATAATTACCCCAAGGCGCTCAGCGACCTGCAGACCCTGGCGCACAAGGCCAGGTTGACACCCGATCAGCAACAGTCCCTTAAGGACACCATGGCGGCGATTCAGAATAAAATCTCCAGCACGACCAACAAACCCGCGGCCGAACCACAGAAGCAACCCGATTATCTCCAGAAATTGCTGGGGAAACCGAAATAACCCGCAGACTCAGACGTCCATCAGACGCCCGATGGCGTTCCACCAAACATCCCGCAGACGGGCCAGGTCCCACGACAACTCGCCGTGGGACGTTTTGATATTCAGCGCCTTGCCGCCCGTGGCTCCGAAGCGGGTCACCGGCAGGCCCGAACGCAGGATTTCCTCCGCGTGCTTTGTCGGGCAACTGAGCACAATGCGCGATTGCGTTTCGCCAAACAACACGGCATCCAATCGTCCGTGGAACCTCGACAGGTCCACACTCGCACCGATCATCGCATCGCCGTTGCTTATGCAGCATTCCGCGAGCGCCACAGCCAGGCCGCCCTCGCTGCAGTCGTGCGCGCTCTTGACCCATCCTTTGCGAATGATCTCCAAAGTGAAATCCGAAATCCGCTTCGCCAACGTCAAATCCATCCGCGGTGGTTTGCCCGTTTTGAGCCCGTGAATCCGTTTCAGATACTCACTGCCGCCGAGTTCATCCCCGATTTCACCCAGCAGCAGAATCACGTCGCCCTCGTC
>JBGOTY010000068.1:0-12457 GCA_041476745.1 Verrucomicrobiia bacterium
CCCTGGCGCGCGCGGCATCAAGGTCGGTAATGCCGACAAGGCGCACGTGGGGCAGGAGCCTCAGCGCCTTGATGTGAAACTCGCTGACGTATCCTGCGCCGACGAGACCGACACGATAGTTCTTGCCGTTGATCATTTCCGTTTGCGGACCGCCTCCTGAAAAGCCTCCTCCAGTCGTTCGTAGATTGCGCGCCAGTCGTACCGATCGAGGACAAGCTGACGACCTCGTTCGCCGAGCCGTTGGCGCAGCACCCCATCTTGTAGCAGGGAAACGGTCGCGCTGGCAAATGTTTCAGGATCATCCGCCAGCAGCGCCGTCTCGCCGTGCGTCAGCGCGATCCCTTCGGCGGCCACGGCCGTGCAGACCACCGGCTTCTTCATGCATAACGCTTGAAACACGCGATGCTTCGTGCCCGCGCCCGCGCGCAAGGGCATGACGACGACGGTGGCCCGGGCCACGTACTCGCGCATATCCGGCACGAAGCCGGTGACGAGGACGCGGTCGCTCGCGAGGGCCTTCACGCTTTCGGGCGGGTTTTGCCCCACAATGTAGAACTTCGCGTCGGGCACCTGCCGGCGGATGAGCGGAAGAATTTTGTCGTGAAAGTACATAGCGGCGTCAGCTTGCGGCGGCCAACTGAGGTTGCCGAAATAAAGAATCGACGCTGGCTCGGTGACGTTGTCGCGCGGTGTCCAGTATTCGACGTCCGCGCCGTTGGGAACCGTCGTCATGTCGGCCTCCGGGCAGATACGTCGATACTCCGCGCGATCTTCATCCGAAAGCACGACGCATTTCTCGCTGGCACGCGCCACATCTTGCTGCCGTCGCACCAGTTTGCCGTATTGCGTCCGAATGAACGCTTTCTTGAGGGGATTGCTGGTAGTGGTCTCCATCCGCTGCCAGAGGACGTGTTCGAGATTATGCGCGTCGTGCACGAAGGCAGCGCCGCGTTTGTGGCCGACATACTGGCTCATGTGCAGGAAGTGCGAGTGGATCACGTCGATGCGCTCCTCGTCCACAAACTTTTCCAGCGCGTGGGCCATCTCGGGACGCCAGTACTCACGAATGATGAAAGGATCGGCGGTGACGAGGCTTTCGGCGGCGTTGGCGAGGGCGCGCCACTTCGGTCGCACAAGGTCAAGGCCTACGATCTTCTTGCAGAATGGCCGCAGCGCGTCGAACTGCTCGCGGTCGCTCGGTTTGAACAGGAAGCAAAGCAGGGAAATCTCATGACGCTTGGCCGCTTCGCGCAGGAGGTTGAAATCGCGAATGACCGCGCCGTCCGTGAGCGGCCACGGGAATTTCGAGATGAGCGTGAGAATTCTCACCAGTACAAGCCGTGATATTGCGCAGGGGGGAGTTTGGCGCTCTTCAGCGCAGCCGCCAGGTCGACGATATGATGATGCGGAGAAATCAAGCCCGGCAAGCCGTGGTACTCGGGCGCGTTTTTGCAGACCACGAGCGTCTTGCTTCGCGCAACAACTTCCTCCAGCGAGGCCGACAGCAACGAATTGATGTGCGGCAGTTTTTCCTCAAGGAAGCGTTTGTTGGCGCCGGTCAGGCGGGTCAGTTCCACATCGGAATCGTGTATCGCCAGTTTGAATCCTTTACCCAGCAATGTCTCGGCCATGATGACGAGGGGACTCTCGCGCAAATCGTCGGTGCCGACTTTGAAACTCAGTCCCAGGATACCAACCTCGCGGTGGCCGACCTCGGCAATGAAATCGATCGTCCGCTGAATCTGGCCAAGGTTGCTGCGCGCGATGGCTTCCAGCATCGGTAGTTCGATATCGTTTTCGCGAGCCCGCCCGACGAGGGCGCGCAAATCCTTTGGCAGACAGGAACCGCCGTACGCGAGACCCGGCTGGAGATAGGTCTTCGAAATGTTGAGCTTCGTATCGCGGCAGACAATGTCCATTACTTCATGGCTGTCGATACCGTGAGCTTTGCAAAACTGCCCGATCTCGTTGGCGAAGGTGATTTTCAGGGCGTGAAACGCGTTGCAGGCAAACTTGATGGCTTCCGCGGCGCGAATCGTGATGCGCACCTGCGGCGCGGTAATACACTGGTACAGTTCGGCGAGCGAATCGCCGGCCCCGGCCCGGCGCTCGCCGATCACAACGAATGGCGGTTCGTAAAAATCGCGGATCGCCGAACCTTCGCGCATGAACTCCGGGTTGGCCACGACGTGGAAGTCCTGGCCCTCGCGTTTGCCGGACGCCGACTCGATTCGCGGGATGACAACGCCCTCGATGCTGCCCGGCAACATCGTGCTGCGGACCACCACCGTGTGCGTTCCTTGTTTATTGCGCAAGGCTTCGCCAATTTCACGCGAGACGTGTTCGACGTGAGACAGGTCCGCCTGCCCGCCCTTTTTGCTGGGGGTGCCCACGCAAATGAACGAGAGGCTGGAGCTGCGAATTGCTTCGGCGGCGTCCGCGGTCGCGCCGAAGCGGGCGGCGCCATGGACTTTCGCCAGTAGTTCAGCCAACCCCGGCTCGAACAGCGGCGTCTGGCCTGAGCGGAACAACGCCAGCTTATCGGGATTCACCTCGACGCCGATGACGTCGAGGCCCTTGTCCGCGAAACAGGCCGCCGTGACGGAACCAACATAACCGAGGCCGAAGACGCTAATTTTCATAAGGCGATTCTTTCAGGCGGAATCATTTGACTGCGATCGTTGTTAATTCATCTCCTACACCCAGTCCTGTCGCGACGCGATTGATGACCGATTTCGCGGCTTGAAGCAAAGGTCGATTGGCTTGTGACGGAGGCTCGGAGGTCTCATTGCCCTGGTCGGTGGCTTGGTCTTTCCCGCGCCGCAGAATGGACAGGATTTTCTGAAATTCCACGTTTTGGCGGGAGTAGCAGACAGTAAATCCGAGATGCCTCACGGTGTCCTCGAACAGGCGCCTGGTAAAGAAGGAGACGTGGCGCGGGGGGCCTTCGCCAGTCCATTTGCCGAAGAACCGGTAGCTGGGGGCGGCAAACTGGGTGGGGACCACCGTGACGAGCGAACCGCCGGGGCGGAGGATTCGCTTCATCTCTTTGAGCAAGCTGACCGGGTCCCTGACGTGCTCGATGACGTGCGAACTACAGACGACATCGAAAGAGTCGCCCGCAAAATGCGCGTCCTGCAAGAGACCTTGAAAAACGGGAATCTTCAAGTGTTCCCTTGAAAAGTTCACGCCGAAATCCGAGACCTCCACCCCTTGGACATCCCACTGGCGGTCGCTGGCCAGCTTGAGGAAAAAGGCGGCGCTACACCCCACATCCAGGAGGCGGTTCACCTTTCGGAACCCTTCCAGCCGGTCCAGCAACAGTTGCATCTTCGGCTCGTTGCGAATGACATAGCTCCCGTTTGTGAATGAATACGTCGGCTGAACCTCGGTCTGTGACCACGCCTCGTCGTACAGGCTGGAGCTGGAAGAGTCCACGGATTGATCGGCGAAGATGAACGAGCAACTCCCGCAATGAAACACGTTTGGGAACGGGCAACGGAGCAGCTTGACGCGGTTAGATGAACAAAGAGGGCAGTTCATGCGATTCGAGGGGTGATTCCTCACCTGGTTTGGTGGGTCCGAAACACCAGGCCGTATCGCTCCTTCAGTTCTTGATACAGGGGCAGCATGGACTGCCCATCCTCAGGATAAATATACCGCGGGTCGGGACGCCAGCCGAATACGCAGGCATCTCGCGTCCACGGCTGGCCCTTCGCGACAGCGTGTTCGCGAAGGAGGTCGTTCATCGTTTTAATGGAGTCGTGGCAGCGGATGTGGCTCATGGCCCATTCACGCGCCCGAAACGTGTCACTTCGATCGAGAAACGCCGTCAAATCCCGCGCGAAGTGTCGTTCATCCAGGAACACACCCGTGCGGGGATTGATATACGCGGCGGGCCCCATGTGAGCGTCCTTCACCAGCCCGACCGGGGTATCGGCAAAGAAGGATTCGGCCACGCAATTGCAGTAGCCTTCCCGCCGCGAGAGCACCAGTTGCACCCGGCTGTTGCATTGCAACGCGGTCACCTGATCCATGTTCAGGCTGTTGCGAAACTCGATCCGGTCGCGGACACCGAACAAATCAGCCTCGGCGGCCACGTGCTCCAGCGTGCGACCCGCCTCGGGCTGGCCAACGAGCACGATGCGCAGTTTCCGGTCGATTTCCCGCAACGCGCGGAACAGCACCCAATGGCGTTTGAACGGCGCCCAATTGGCGATCATCAGAATATCGATCTCGCGCGCGGAACGCGGACGAGGCTGGTAATCGTCGGGATTGATCCAGTCGCAGCCCAGTAGCGGCAGCACGCCGGTGCCCGTGCGCAGGCGACGGAAGGTTTCCAAATCGCGGTGGTTGGCGATCATGAAGAAGATGTCGGCATCGGGGAGATGGGCCAGCGACCAGTAGGTTTGAAAGTGGGTCGGCGACCACGACGCCGAGCAGACGACCATGAACCGCCGCAACAATTCCTCGGTAT
Source organism: Verrucomicrobiia bacterium (assembly GCA_041476745.1). GTDB lineage: Bacteria > Verrucomicrobiota > Verrucomicrobiia > Palsa-1439 > Palsa-1439 > Palsa-1439. The sequence goes on from JBGOTY010000068.1 coordinate 4,478, forward strand.
TTCGGGTCAACAGAAGCGGCGGCCAATTGTATTCAAACGACAATAACAATACGCCCTTCTCACCGCTGCTTCCGGGGGCCTTCAACACGAGACCTTTGGTGACCACGGGATTGTCGACGTCGATATTGTACCGCTCCCAACCGATCCGCTGTTCCCGCCAGATTTGCGCGCGTTGTGGATCCTCCACGAACGGACGCAACAACGGCTCCACCAATTGCGGTGTGTGCGCCCCGACCATGACCCGGTAGGAGTCGCCCATCCGTTCCAGCCGCTTTTTGAGAGGGCGGCTGATCAGGGCGCGCGCCAGCTTGGCCAGTCCCAGGACGATGGCCGCCCCGCGGGAGTAGCGCAGCGCGTCCAATACCCGCAGCTTGCATCGTTGCAGTGGACGTTTCATTCCGTGACTCCCGACGCGGCGCCAGTCGCTTGCAGTGCGGAGAGAACAGTGCGCGCGTTTACATCCCAGTCAAATTGTGAGACGGAAGCGCCGATCGCTTCACGCTCCCATTTCGTGGCGAGCGCACGTCGCAACGCTTCGGCCAGCGCGTGTGGATCGGACGGTGGCACGAGAAAACCGTTCACACCCTCTTGCACGATTTCGGGCACGCCACCGACGCGTGAGGCAACGACGGGCAAGCCGCAGGCCATGGCTTCGAGCGCGACGTTGGGCAGGCCTTCATTCAAACTTGGCAGGCACAGCACGTCGGAGGCGTTCATCCACAAGGGGATTTCTTCGTGTGGCCGCGCGCCGACGCATCGGCCCGCGGTAATTTTCTCCGGGCCACTGCCAACAAAGATTACCTCGACGTCTGGCAATTCCCCGGCGGCGTGTGCCAGTACAGTTGGGCCTTTCACTGGCAACAGATTGCCGACGTAGAGCACGCGGCGACGTTTCGGATCGAGCCCCAACTGGCGACAGGCATCGGCGCGGTCGAGCGGTCGGAACTTCTCACGGTCAATTCCGTTGTAATCGATCACCGATTCGATTCCTTCCGCAGCCAGGCGTGACTGGAGAGCCTGGCTTTTGGCAAAGACCACGCGGCTGGCCCGCAAGGCGCGCGAGATCTGTTGTTTGCGCGTCGGGTTATCGAAGAAAGCGTTCACATCACTTCCGAGCACGGCGGTGGCAAATGGGTACTTCAGCTTCTCGGCCACGAGCATTACGCCGTACGCGTCCGGATAAGCCCAACTGGCCAGCACCAGGTCGAACCGTTCGCGGCGGATTACCGGCTCGATCGCCTTGGCGAACAACCACCCGTTGAATGGACGCGATAACACAGGGACATGAAAGAACCTCGGATGAATCACCCTGACACCAGCGCGGTTTTCGTCGGACATGGTCTGGCTGGTTGGCGCAACCACCGTCACTTCGCACAGCTTCGACAACGCCGCGACCTGCTGGGCGTTGAAGACGCCGCGCACCGGTTCCGCGGCATTGGGAAACAGATTGGACACGAACAACAGTCTCATGCTGCCAGCCGTCGCCACAGTTCTTCGTAGCGTTGGGTCATCGCCGCGACACTGTAGCGTTGGCGGGCGACCTCGCGCGCTGCCGTGCCAAGGCGGTTGGCCAGTACGCGATCAGCCAGGAGCCGTTCGATGGCCGCGCGCAATGCCGCCGCGTCGTCGGGTGGAACAACGAGTCCCGTGACTTCATGTTGGATCAATTCCGTGTTGCCGCCGACCGCCGTGACGACGATCGGGCACGCGGCGGCCATGGCTTCCAACAGAGCGATGCTCATGCCTTCCGTGCTCGACGAGAGCGCAAAGACATCAAATCCCGCCAACAACTCCGCAATATCGGCCCGTTGGCCAAGAAACTGGACGCGTGGACCGGCTTCCCGTTCCAATTCTCCGCGCAGTGGGCCATCGCCGACGAAAACGAGTTCCGCGTTGGAAATCGCGGCGACGGCGCGCAGCAACAGCGGGTAGTTTTTTTCGCGCACGAGCCGGCCAACCGTGCCGACGTGTCGGCCAGCCGCGTGGCGTGGCTGACCGAAGCGCTCGACACAGATGCCGTTGGCGATAATAGCGAGCCGGTCAGACGGAACGCCTTCGGAATCGCACGCCTCCCGGCCGATTTTCTCCGAAACGGCGACCGTGAGGTCGGTGAAGTGTCCGGCCCAACGATTCAGACGAAACGCGCGGGCTTCTTCGCCGAGGTTCTTGCCATGTTCCGTATGAAGCACCTTGACGCCCGCGAGCTTGCCGCCGATCGCCCCATAGAGATGGGCGGCGGAATTATGCGTGTGGATCACATCGACCTTTTCGGTGCGCGCGAGGCGCGCAATCTTCCAGAAGAGCCGCCAATCAATGCCGGGTCGTTTATCGAACGCGACGACGCGCGGCACTTCGCCACCCCAGGTGCCCGGCTCTTCCAAACAGCAAACGATGAACCGAAATTCCTCGGAGGCATTCTGGACAAGATCCAGGACAACGCGTTCCAGTCCGCCCACGCGCAGACTGAGGACGACTTGCATGACGGTTTTAGGCGGCGGCACGAAGGGCACACGTCATTCGATGAATTTTATTTTGCGCATGGCAAATACAGACATGCGCAGCAGGAGCCAGCCATGTTTGAAGCGACTGATGTTGGTGGCGCCATACGTTCGGGCGAAATAATGGATGGGAACCTCGATGATCTTCAGATTCAGTTTCGCCGCACCGAAGATCAAATCGAAATCACCGAACGGATCGAAATCGCCGAAGTAAGAGCGGTTGGCGGCGATTTGATCGTAGTCCGCGCGGTAGAGGACTTTCGTGCCGCAGAGAGTGTCCTTGAACCGCTGGTCGAGCAGGTAGGTGAACGCGAGGCTGAAAAACTTGTTGCCCAGGATGTTGAGAAAACGCATCGCCTGGTCCTGCATCGGGTAGACGAGCCGGGAGCCGTGGATGAAATCCCCGTGGCCGGTCATCAGGGCGTTGTAAAACTTTGATAGTTCTTCCGGCGGTACGGTGAGGTCGGCATCGAGGATCATCAACACGTCGCCGGTCGCGGCGGCGAAGCCCTTGCGCACGGCATCCCCTTTGCCGTGTCCGCTGCCCTGCGGGATGAACTTGAGGTCGCGTTCCGGATGAGCGGCGATCACGCGCTGGATTTCTTCCGCAGTGCCGTCGTTGGAATTGCCCTCCACAAAGATGATCTCCGTGTGGCGACCGATTGGCGGAGTGCGACGGACGGCTTCCTCGATATTCCCGCGCTCGTTGCGGGCGGGAATGACAACGGTGCAACTGGGTGGGTCTGTCCGCGGCACCGGTTTGGGGCGCGCGACAATGATCAACGTCAGCGCCAGATGGCGGAACACTGGCAGGTTTACGAGGAAGCGGTTGCAGAGCAGGGACAACAACGGCACGCCCTTGGGCAGGAGCAACCGGGACGCTTTGCGGACGACTTCGAAACCGGCGAGGTCGAGCAGATTGACGACGTCGGCGGAGCCGAGCCAGTTTAGAGCGGGCTGGCGGGCCTTCAGGCCCAGCCGCTCGCCGGCACTGATGACGGGTTCCCAGACGAAATTGTAGTAGGAGATCACGATGCGGGTCCGGGGCGAGCAAACGCGGTGCAGGTTCTCCAGGCTGCGTTGGAGGTCGTAGAGGAAACCGAGCAGGTCGGAAATCACCACATAGTCGAATTTCTCGTCGAGTTGGAGGTTTTCGAGGTTGTCCACGCGGAACGCGAGATGGGGATGGCGTTCTTGGGCGAGGGCAACCATCTTCGGGCTGAGGTCGATCCCCACGCCGCGGGAAGGCTTCAGCGCCGCGAGCAGCTGGCCGGTGCCGCAGCCGATCTCGAGCACGGCGCTGCCGAGGGGGATAAAGAATGAAAACGTCTTTTCGAGTTGTTGGTGGTAGTAGCGGTTTTTTTTCACCCAGCGCTCGCGTTCGGGAGCCATCGCGTCGAAGTATTGGATGAGCGAGCTTCGATGGGGCGTGGACGCAGCTTCGTTCATTGGGTTTTCTCCAGCACGGCAATCACCCGCAGCGATAAGGTTCGATTCTGAAACAGGCGCGATTGTTCGAGGCGGTGGAGCGCGAGCAACACCGGGGCGGGCAATAACGAGCGGTACGAGAACCCGCCCGACAAGGGATAGGCGAGAAACTCGCAGTAGCTGAGATGCACAATCCGCAACTCACGGACTTCCTGTTCGACGCGGGCCAGGGTGAGCCGTGGAATGGCGGCATTTCCATCCCACGCTTCCTTTGAGGCGGTCGACTCCTCAAAATCAAAATCCACGCGCTCGTGGTGCAGGTAACGGTAGACGAACCGGCCCCAAACTGAGACGAACGGCTCAATCAACAAGAGGCGTCCGCGCGGACGCAGCACTTCGGCGGCATGTTTCAGGAACGCCAGCGGACGGGCGAAGTGGTGCAGTGCATCCACCATCACGATGTTATCCACACTTCCCGCCGCCAAGGGCATTTGCAATGCGTCCGCCTGCACGTCCACATATTTGCCGGGCAGAATGTCCAGAGTCCAGCACGCGCGTCCGCGCGCTTTGAGCCAACGTTTGAAGTTGCCCGTGCCGGCGCCGACCTCGATGATCGAACCGGGTTGCAGTTCCGCCGCGATCTTGTCGTACCAGGTCTCGTACAGCTGACGGATGATTCTCTTGCGGTCCCAGACCTGTTCATAGGCCGCCAGCAATTGCGCTTCATCGCCGCTGCCCCAGATTGGCTGAACCTCAGGATTGATGAGGATGTTCTTCAGTTTGCTCAGGCCTTTCGGTGCTGACGCGCTTGCGAGCTGGGCCGTGATGATCGTGGGGTTTGCCTGCGTGTCGAGTTTTCGAGAGAGGCGGACAGCTAGCTCACGCCTGGCCGCCAATTCATTCAGCAGCCAGGGTGCGGATAAGCCGCGCAGGGTTCCCCCCCACGACGCTGCGCGGGGGAACGTCGTGGACTACCACCGAGCCTCCCGCAATGACGCTGTGATCGCCAACCTGAAGACCGCCGCGCAGAAAGCAATTGGCACCAATCCACACATGGTTTCCGATGTGCAACGGTCTTTTGGAGTGACCACCCGCGACGCGTGTATGTTCCGGTTCAACCGTGATCATGTGGTCTGAGGACACAAGCACGGTGTTGGGGCCGATCATCACGTCGTCCCCCACAAAGATTCCTCCGCGCGCGTCAATGTGCACCCCCGTGTTGACGTGAAACCCCTTTCCGATGCTCAGACCATACGTATGAGTGAGTGTGACGCCGCGGTAAACGTAGGAGAAGCCGCCCACTCGCGCGGCGGTCAATTTCAGCAACAACCAACGCAAGGCCATGCCCTCGATGCCGGGCCAGCCTTTCGTAAACGCCCCCGGATACTCTTCGGCGATGAGAGTGAGCAGCTGTCTGGGCGAGTGCCGCTTGAGAAAATTCGTCAACAACATGGTGGGGCATCCTTTGTTGGAAGCTCGACGCCTGCCGTAAACCGCGCGCTGAGACCTACGACCGCAGCCAGCAACAGCAATGGCAGCGCCGGTATGAAGTATCGAACCATCGGCATCGTCGCCGACACGATGAGGTAGAAGTAGCAGACCACCACGATGACCAGGACACCGAAGGCATTGGTGCGTGCGCGCCTCGTCAACCGCCAGAGTCCAACCATGGCCAGGGCGACGGTGGGCACTTGCAACAGAATCAGCGGCAGGTGCGACGACGCGTGGTCTTCGGAGGCATAGAGACTGCGCGTGAATTTCATCCACATAAGTTTGGCCAACTCAGCGGGCTGGCCAAGCAGGCCCTGATACTTCCGCACGGCCATCTGAAAGCGATAATGTTCCCGGTGAAAGATGTCGGAGTTCGGCGGAAGCGTGATGCCCTTCGCGGACATTTCTTGTATGGAGGCGGCCAGTGCCGCATTTCGATACTCGCCGAATTGAGTGAAAATGCGGGGATCAGACCCCCACCAGAGACCACTTCCGAACCCGCCAACGCCGACGCTAAAGCGGTGGAAGACGAGGTAGTTCCGATAAGACCATGGCACGAGGGTGACGAGATAGGCGCAAAGAAACACGATCCAGTGCGTCCAGCAAACAGCCACGCGTCGCCGCATAAACAGCCAGAAGACGCCGGCAATCAGAAACGGCAGAAGCAAGGGCGAGCCTTTCGTCAGGGTCGCCAATCCCGCTGCGAATCCCGCAACGACGAAGCGAAGGCGGGACGGTCGTTGCACTGCACAATAAACGGCCACCACACTGAGGACGACCATCGATATGAGCAACGGCTCCTGGTCGATATTGTTGTTGTAATGAATGAACAGGGGATGCAAGGCGAACGCTGCTCCAAACAACAGCACACCGAGTGTAGTGAAGAATTCGGTCATGATACTGCACAGTGCCACTGCCGTGACTACGTCAAGGGCCACCTGAACAAGTTTTACCACCAGGAGCATGTGCTTGCCGGCGGTGAATTTGGCCGCCGCCAGCAAGGCCGGATACATGGGGCTGAAGTAACCATCCAGATTTCCATACTCATCACGATAGCCATTGCCCGAGACGAGGTTGTCGGCGATGGCGAGCATCGTGGGAGCATTTCCATAGAGCGCGCGACCGGGCACGGCCGCCATGAACGCCAGCCGCGGGATGGCGACCGCCAGCGCCACCCACAAATAAAGATGCGACTTCAGTCGCTCGGCGATTTTTTCAATTGCTGGTAGCATGCACCTCCCGCAGTTTGTCCCACAACCAAAGCGCGCTGACACAGGCAAAAATGATGCACAGTCCCTCGATGGGAAAGCGAAAACGGACAATACCGGAAAAAACCACACAGGTTGCCTCCAGGTGCAGTATCGCCAGATGGAGCAGCCACCCCGGCTGACGGTTGCGAACGGAAGGGACCAGAGTCAGAAAGAAGGCGGGCAAAAATAAGATCAGCACCGGCCCCCAGGTTGCCAACATGGCAAATCGGGCCGGGGTCGAGTTGCTTCCCCGGAGAAACGGGGTCATCGACCGCCGCAGTTTTGCCTGAATCAGGTAGCACCACCGGTCGGGATGCTCTTTGAGCCAGCGGATGGCCAGGTTGACCGCCAGGTGGTCCCGTTCGACTTCGTTGGAACACGAAACGAAGGCATCGCGATATTCCGGAATCAGCGTTGGGAAGATTTGGTGTCCATAATACTCCGGGTTGTAAGCGACCACGGAATTGTTGCCACCCAGCAGCGTATCGCCGCCCTCGGTGGCCAGCGGGATGAAGTCACCGAAGACTCGGTAATTGCGGACGATCCAGGGAGTCAAGGTCAGCAGCGAGATCAGCGGAATCGCCACAGCAAGAAAGATCGCGGGCCTCCTCTCCCAGAACTGCCAAACGGCCCAAACGACCGCAAAGGGAATCATGATGGCGAAGCCGCCCTTGGTCAGCATGGCGAATCCCAACAGCAATCCCGCCAAACAGGCTCGGCTCGGGGCCGGTCTCTCGGCGAACCGGAGACTGGCGGCCACGTATGCCAGCAACCAAAAGGTCGCCAAGGTTTCGGACAGCAGTTGCGCTGAATAGAAGATGGCCATCGGCCACACGGAATAGACCGCTGACGCGAACAAGCCGATTCTCTCTGAAAACGCACGCCTGCCGATGTCGTAAATGATCAGAACCGTCAGCGCGCCCACCAGACACTGGAAAAGGCGGACCACGCCGTACCGGTGCCCGAAAACCTTGTAAAGTCCCGCCCAAATCAACGACGTTCCCGGCACCCGATAGGCCGTAAGGTTATCCCGTCCAAACCCCGGACTGGGACCGCGATAGCCTCTGCCTTGTGCCAGATTCCAGGCGCAAGTGTCATACTCGTCCTCATCCGATCCGAGTTTGGGCGGGGGCGCATTCAAGCCGGTCTTCACCGCCAGTCCCAGACGGAGAAGCAAGGCCGCACAAACAAACACGATCAGGCACCCGCGGGTCGAAAGTTGGGAAGTCATTTTGATTGCCTGCCGGCTAGGCACCGCCGCCGCCCGCCGCCCAGTACAATCGTACCAGGATCCAGATGGCGGGGATGCTGGC